>CALPIW020000048.1 GCA_943323725.2 Polynucleobacter meluiroseus
AGGTAGACGTCCTGAATCGTGTGCAGGAGCTTCGCGCCTTCTTCGATCGGGCGCTGGAAGGCCTTACGACCCGAGATGAGGCCCTGGCCGCCGGCGCGCTTGTTGATGACCGCGGTCTTCACGGCTTCGGCGAAGTCGTTGTTGCCCGAGGGGCCGCCGGAGTTGATGAGGCCGATGCGGCCCATGTAGCAGTTGGCGACCTGGTAGCGGGTGAGGTCGATCGGGTGATCGGTCGAAAGGTCGGTGTACATGCGCTTGTCGATCTTGCCGTACGAGGACTCGGTGGCCTGGATCGCGAGGTAGCCGCCGTTGTTCTCCGGGAGCTTCTGCTTGATGATGTCGGCGCAGATGGTGACGCCGAGGTGGTTGGCCTGACCGGTGAGGTCGGCGGACACGTGGAAATCCTTCTCCTTCGTCTTGAAGGCGCTGTTGCGGGTGTAGCACCAGAGGACGGTGGCCATGCCGAGCTCGTGGGCCTGCTGGAAGGCGTGGGAGACTTCGATGATCTGGCGGTTGGTCTCGGCGGAGCCGAAGTAGATCGTCGCGCCGACGGCGGCGCAGCCCATGTCGGCGGCCTGCTTCAGGGTGCCGTACATCACCTGGTCACCGACGTTGGGGTAGGTGAGCAGCTGGTTGTGGTTGATCTTCACCATGAACGGGATCTTGTGCGCGTAGCGACGGGAGACGCTGGAGAGCACGCCGAAGGTGGAGCAGACCGCGTTGCAACCGCCTTCGATGGCGAGCTTCACGATGTTCTCGCCGTCGAAGTAGATCGGGTTCTTGGCGAAGGAGGCGCCGGCGGAGTGTTCGATGCCCTGGTCGACCGGGAGGATCGAGACGTAGCCGGTGTTGGCGAGGCGGCCGGAGCCGTAGAGGCGCTGCAGGTTGGCCAGGACGCGGTTATTGCGGTCCGAGGCGGCGAAGGCGTGCTCGACCCAATCCGCGCGCGGGGAGTGGATCTGCTCCTTCTTGATCTTCGGGTTGTTGAACCCGAGGAGGTTTTCGGCTTCGGTGCCGAGGTGCTTTTGGATTTCGCTGTAGTGGCTCATGGTGAGAGAAGAAGAGGGTGTCTTTTCCGGAGAACAGACCACCCCAAAAGGGGGAGTCCGGGGGCGGGCTTCAAGCCAGAATTCAAAAACCGCCGTAAAACCGCCAAGCCCGGCGGGACCTTGGTCGGAAAACCGTCAGCCTGCTTAGATTTGCCAGTCCTCGCCGGCGGCCGAGGCCGGGCGGGGGAGGTCGGGGTGCGGCGCCGTCACGATGCGGAGGACCGCGTTCCCGCCGCCGGCGAGGTCACGGGCCCGGCGGACGGCTTTGGCCAACGCGAGGTTCGGCTGGGCTTCGTCGAAGGGGAAGACGTTCTCCGGACCGACCGCACGGTCGAGGCCGGCGTTGACGATGATGCGCATCGTATCGGCCTTCGCCTCGCAGAGGATCAGGTGGCGGCCGTCGGACTTCAGCGTCTCGGCCAGGTCGCGCAGGAGCAGGACGCCGTTGGCGTCGAGGTGGAGGGCTTCGCGGAATTTCAGGACGAGCACCTTCAGGTTCGGATCGGCCGAGGCACGGCGCAGGTGTTCGTGGAAGGCTTGGGTCGCGCCGAAGTGCAGGCTACCTTCGACGTGTAGGATCGAGATGCCCGTCGATGCCTGGCCCTTCGGGCGTTCACGCAGCTCGCCGGTCTCGGAGAAGTCATACTCGACGACTTCGGGGGTGGACGTCTGGCGGAGGTAGAAGGCCACCGCCACCGCCGTGCCGAGGAAGATCGCGACGTCGAGGGGCGCGAGGAGCGCGGTCGCGAAGGTCGCCAGGAAGACCGTGCGGTCCTGCGCGCCGGACTTCAGGATCAGCTTCACCGCGGAAAGGTTGGCGAGCTCGATCTCCGCGAGGATGACGAGGATCGCCAGCGTCGAGAGCGGCACGATGGCCACCACCGGTCGGGCGAGGAAGAGCGCGCCGAGGATGAACAGACCGCAGAGCAGCGAGGCCAGCGCCGTACGGGCGCCGCTGGCGACGTTGAGGGCGGAGCGGCTGATCGAGCCCGAGGCGGCCATGCCGCCCGTGAAGGCGCAGACGAGGTTGGCCATCCCGAGGCCGTAGACTTCCTGGTGGAGGTCGGACGGGCGGCCGGTCTTCAGGGCCGAGGCGCGCGCGTTGGCGGTGCCTTCGATGACGACGAGCACCGCGAGCGCGAGGGCCGGCGAGAAGAGCGTCGAGAGCGTGCGCGCCGAGAAGTCGGGCAGGTGGAGGGCCGAGGCGGCTTGGGCGGCTTGGCCGACGTAGCCGACGAGGTCGGCGCGGCTGCCTTGGGCGTGGGCCACGTTCTGGGCGAGGATCGCGCCGAAGGTCGCGACCATGACCGCGCCGAGGATGGCCTTGCCCGCGCCGTACTTCGGACGCAGGAGGAAATACGCCACGCTCGTGATCAGCGCCAGGCCCAGTTCCGGGTTGATGAGCGCGCGACCCATGCGGGCCGCATGCCACAGCACTTCCGGCAGCGTGTCGTCGCCGTGATCGCCGGGCATGCCTAATGCCGTGGGCAGCTGGAGCGCGATGACGCGCAGGGCGGCCGCCGCGATGTAGGCCGAGATCACCGTGCGCGGGACGAAGTCGGCGAAGCCGCTCAGCCGCAGCCATGAGGCCAGCAGCAGGAACACGCCGGTCATCAGGACCAGCGTGGGCAGGGCGGCGGCGCGCAGTTCCGGCGTGATCGCCCCGAGCGTGGCGAAGGAGCCGAGCAGGAGCGCCGCGGAGGCGTTGGTGGGGCCGGCGGACAGGTTGGCGGAGCCGCTGAAGAGCGGGGCGATGGCGGCGGCGACCCCGCAGCCGACGAGTCCGCACCAGATCGGCAGGCCGGCCTTCATCGCGAAGGCCATCGACATCGGGAAGGCGAGCAGCGCGACGTTCAGTCCGGCGACGGTGTCGGCGCGGAAGGTCGGTCCGTCCATGCCACGCAGCACGCCGGCGAAAGGGAAGAACCGTGGACGCGGCAGGGCGGCGAGCTGGCGGCCGAAAGCGCCGAGGGCGGAGAAGAAACTGAGCTGGCCGCTGGTCACGGGCCTTTTGTTGCGGGTCACCGCCGGACCTTCAACCGATTTCGTCGCTCAATCGAAGGCTTCGGGCGTCAGCTGCGCGATGAGCGACTGCTGGAGCAGGCCGAAGCAGGCGTAGCAGGCCAGGGCGTGGCGCTGCTCGGTCGGCAGGGAATCGTCGTCAAGGTCTTCGGCGTTCTCCAACTGGGCGTCCGTGATGTCGGCGAAGACCAGGTCGCGGAGCGCGAGGCGTACGGCGGAGAGGGCGCGGAGGAAGGCGAGGGCCTGGGCTTCGTTGGGCAGCACGATCACGGCCGGATCGCCCTTGGCGCTGGCGAAGGCCACGGAGAGCAGGCGGGCCTCCTCCGAGGCCTGGGCGGTGAGCGTCTCGACCCAGAAGCCGGCGATCTCCTCGTCGGCCGCGGGCACGTTGGCACGGTTGACCGTGACGCGGGCGGCGGCGGGAGCGATGAGGCGGAGCAGGTCGGTGAGCACCGTACGCGCCTCCTTCGTCATCGTGAGGCGGAGCTCAGCCATCCTGTTCGAGCAAGGAGTTGAGGTGCCACTGCTGGAGTTCGAGCGAAAGCATTTCCGCGCGCTCGCGGTCGCCGGTCCACACCGTCGCCCGGCCTTCCGCGTGGATGGTGCGCATGAGCCGTTTGGCTTCGGGGGCGCCGATCCGCAGGACGTTCATGAACGCCATGACCACGTAGGCCTGGTAGTTGATCGGATCGTTGAGCACGACGACGTTCCACTTGGGCGCCGCCGAGACCAGCGACTCAGTCTTGATCTCGGGTTTGAGTTTCGGCTTGGCCATCAGCGCTCAGGTCTGTCCGGGACTGTAGCGTCCGACGCAGCTTCCGCAAGCCGTCGATGAGTTCTTCGGTCCGGGCCCGGGCGGTGTTCTCGCCGGGCTGCCGTTCGATCTGGTTGGCCAGGCGGGCCAGGCCGCTGCAGGCCATCAGGGAAAGCATGCCCTTGGCGCCGTGGGCCTCGCGGCCGAGGGTGTCCGGGTCGCCGGCGTCCCGGGCGGCGCACAGGCGGGCGATGATGTCGTCGGCATGGCGAAGGAAGGCCCGGGCCGCGGCGCGGAGGTCCTCGGCGTCTTCGGTCTCGGCCGCTTCGAGGTGGGCGCCGAATTCGTCGTCCCGGATCCGGTTGAGGTCGGCCTCCTGGCTGGCCGAGAGCAGTTCGAGCTTCTCCAGCAGTTCGGCGCCCCGGACCGGCTTGGCGAGGTAGGCGTCGAAGCCGGCGGCCTCGCAGCGGGCGCGGTCGAGTTCCTGGGTCATCGCCGTCAGGGCGAGGAGGGCGGTCCGGCGGCGGCCGCGGGCCTGTTCCTCGGCGCGGATCGCGGCGGCGACCGAAAGGCCGTCCATGATGGGCATCTGGATGTCCAGGATGCCCACGTCGAATTCCTTGGAGCGCCAGAGGTCGAGCGCGGCCGAGCCGTCGACCGTCGCGCTGACCTCATGGCCGGCGCGGCGGAGGCGGGCGCTGGCGACCTCGCGGTTGACCTCGTTGTCCTCGGCGAGCAGGACGCGGAGGCGGCGGCTGGCGCGGAGGCGCCCGGCGACGGGTTCGGCGTCGTCGTGCGTCTGGGCTTCGGTGCTGAAGCGCGTCCAGAGGGCCGTGAGGCTGACCGGACGGAAGAGCTGGGCTTGGCTGCGGAATTCCACTTCGGAGGACGTCACCAGGATCACCTGTTCGCGCGGGAAGGCCGGGAGGCGCGGGCTGACGTCGTCCGGCAGGTCGATGATGGCCCGGTCGAAAGGCTCTTCAGCGGCGGCGGCGGCGGCCCAGAGGGCTTCGGCTTCGTCGTAGGTCGGCGTCTGCACGCAGGTGGCGCCCCAGAAGGCCAGCGTCTCGGCGAACCATTGGCGGACGCGGGGGTGGCCGGCGACGACGAGGATACGTTGCCCTGAGAGTTTCGGTTGCGGCGGGGCGGCGAAGGCCGGATTGGGTTCGACCATCACCGTGGCCGCGAAGGTCGAGCCCACGCCGACCTCGCTGGTCACCTTCATGAAGCCGTCCATCGCCTGGGTGAGGCTGCGGACGATCGTGAGCCCGAGGCCGGTGCCGCCGAAGCGACGCGTCGTGGTGGCGTCGGCCTGGGTGAAAGGTTCGAAGATGCTCTCCAGCCGGTCGGCGGGGATGCCGATGCCCGTGTCCCGGACCGTCAGCAGGGCGCGGAGGCGGCCGTTGCGTTCCTCGAGGTCGAGCTCGGCGTGCACGTGGCCGCTCTCGGTGAACTTGACCGCGTTGCCGATGAGGTTCGCGATGATGCGGCGGAACTTGATCGGGTCGCCCAGGACCGACTGCGGCGCGTCGGCGCGCACCAACGCGGCCAGCTCGACGCCTTTGCGGCCGGCCTGGTGCTGGAACTGGGCGATGACCTCCTCGAGCGCGCGCACCGGGTTGAAGGGGATGCTCTCGATCGTGACGTTGCCGCGGTCGAGGCGGGAGAAGTCGAGCACGTCGCGGACCGTGTCCTCGAGCTCGCGGGCGCAGGACTGGATCTTGCGGAGGACTTCGGGCGGCGCCGGCGTGGCCGCTTCGAGGTTCGTCTCGCAGAGCCCCTGGATGGCGTTGATCGGGTTACGGATCTCGTGGGTGACGTTGGCCACGAACTGCCACTTCGCCGCGGCGACTTCCTCGGCCTTCTCCAGCGCGATGCGCAGGCGGTTATGTTCGTCGACCGACTCCGTGATATTGAGCGCGAACGTGAGCAGCCCGTTCGGCAGGCCCCCGCCGCCCTTGATCCGTTCGTGGACCACGCGGACGAGCCGGGAGCGGCGGTCCTGGGTCTCGAAGTGCATGACCGCGTGCAGGACGCGCTGGCCCGTGCGGACGACTTCTTCGTCGAACTGGCGGAACTGCTCGGCCGTCTTCGCGGAGAGGATGTCGCCGAGCGTGAGGTCCGCCCCGAAGCCGCGGTAGGGCAGGGACAGGAATTCGTCGAGGCTGCGGCTGGTATGGAGGATGCGCCCCTGCAGGTCGCGGAAGATGATGAAGTCCGGCGAGTTCTCGATCAGCGTGCGCGCGAGGCTCATGCCCGAGCGCGGGGTGAGGATCGGGGTGCCGTTGACCTGCGGGTCTTCGGCGAAGATCAGCCAGACCTGGCGGTCGAACTTCGGGTCGGGCTGGAGGATGATCTTGGCGGCCCGGATCGGTTCGCCGAGGTCGTCGTTACGCAGCTCGAGCATCCCGCTCCAGGCGGACCAGCGCGCCGCGGAGCGCAGCAGGGTCGAAACCGGCTGCCCGTTCTCCAGTTCCAAGAAGAGCCGGTCGATCGTGGTCCCGACCTGGACTTTGCGGCCGACGGTACGCTCGACCAGCGGGTTGGCGAACAGCACCTCGCCCTTGCGGCTGCAGACCATGAAAGGCCAGGGCAGCACTTCGGGCAATGTGGAGAGGTCCGCCATCGGGTTCAGACTAGCCTGGGGGATTCCGGGGCGGGGGACAACCTTCCAAGTGATAGGGGGAAGGCACTAATGAATAGGGGTAGGGATAGGGGTAGGGGCGGGGGTAGGGGTTGGGGTGTAATGGATTAGTCGATACGGGGAGATCCGGGGACGACGGACGACCCCGGGGTCGCCGGGGTCGTGTCTTGCTTTTGGTGCTCAGGAAGGGACTTGAACCCTTACGCTTTAGGGGCACTGGAACCTGAATCCAGCGTGTCTGCCATTCCACCACCTGAGCATTAAAGCGGATAGGTGAGCAAAGGGTTAGCCCCCGCTCTGTCAAGGTCAGGGCTGGCGCAACGTCTTCAGCATGTAGACGCAGTCGAGTTTCTGCCCGAATTTGCGTCCCACGGCGGTCAAGAGCCCTGCTTCGACGAAGCCAAGCGATGCGTGGAGGCGGCGGCTGGCGGTCTGTTCGCCGGAGATACGCGCGATGACGGACTCGTGGCCGAGGCTTTCGGCGCGGCGGAGCAGCTCGCCGAGCATGAGTTTGCCCAGGCCTTGGCCATGGCGGGCATGATCGATGAAGACAGAGTCTTCCACGGTCGTGGACCAGCCTTGGCGGGTGTTATAGGTGGAAAGGGAGCCCCAACCGACCACTTTACCCTCGGTTTCGACGACCAAGGCAGGGTGGGCGGGGGTGCGGGCCCTCAGCCAAGCCAGCCGGCCTTCGTCGGATTCCTCCGTCAGGTGCCAGGTACAGGTGCTGGTGCGGACGTAGTGGTTATAGATGGCGTTGATCGCCCGGACATCGGCCGGGAGGGCGGCGCGGACGCTTGGTTCCATGGGGTTAGTCATACCTCGGAGGAAACCTTAAACAAGCACAGGAAATCCCGTTGACAGTCGGTCGCAGGTTACCTTTGTTGGCCGACCTGCCGTTATTAAAGCGGCTCTCCCGACCATGAAAGTCTCCTCCTCCCTCAAGTCGCTGAAGAAGCGTCACCCGAATTGCCAGGTAGTTCGCCGCAAGGGCCGTATCTACGTGATCAACAAGACGCACCCCCGCTACAAGGCGCGTCAGGGCTAACCCCTAGCAAACCCCTTATTTTATGAAGAAGGAAGGCCATCCTGAATATAACAACGTCGTCTTCGTGGATGTCTCCACGAACCGCGAATTCCCGGCTCGTTCGACCATGAAGTCGAAAGAGACCAAGGTGATCGACGGCGTCGAGCATTTCGTCATCCGCCGCGAAGTCACCATGGACTCGCACCCCGCCTACACCGGCGAGAAGCGCTTCGTGGACTCCGCCGGTCGCGTCGAGAAGTTCAACACCAAGTTCCGTCGCAAGTAAGCCTCCCCCGAGGCCGACCCAAAACCCGCCCGGTTCGCCGAGCGGGTTTTTTGTTGGCCCGGGGTCTTGGCCAGACCCTGGTTCTGGATCTCTCGCGGCGGGGTTGGGGTGGGGATATCGGCGGTAGGGTGGGAGCTCTGGTTTCCTCCTTTTACCCCGCCGATCATGCCCGTTGGCTATTTTATTCACAATTTCCTCGTTAGGTTACCCTGCAAGGCTGTTAATTTGTTAATCATTGATAGGCATGTATTTAAATCTTTGTTCACAGGCCATTGTGAATAGGCGTGGATAAGGTCGGTAGGGCTTAAGGACCTATTTTAAGCAATAACTGCTTGATTTCATCCCGTTCCCAGACCAATACTGAACACGCTATGAAGCATATCCTCCCGATCCTCACCCTCACGACCCTTGCTGCCGCTGCCTCTGCCCAGAGCGCCGCTGCTGCTGGTCTCTCCTACAACCGCGCTGGTGTTAATTACAACACCGACGCTGCCGCTGGCGACAACGGCTACTCCGTCTCCGTCGAGTCCCTCGTTGGCTCCTCGAACGTCTGGGTTGGCGCCTCTGCCGACCTGAACGCCGCTGGCGAAGACGAAGTCTCCGTTGGTTACCTGTTCAAGAACGTCGCCGCTGGCATCGACGCCACCGTCGCCGTCTCCTCGAACGACACCTACGGCGTGATCCTCCGCCGCTCCCTGAACGAAGTCGTCGCCGGCCTCGAAGCCCGCTTCGTCTGGGCCCAGGCCACCGGTTCTAATCGCCAGAACGCCTACCTCTACGAGCTCGCCTACAACGTGAACTCGAAGTACCAGGTTGCCGTCTCGATCGCTGACCAGGAGTCTGCCGGCAACGAGACCTCCGTCTCGGTTCGCTACAACTTCTAATCTTCGGATTAGAGGCTGATCTAAGGGCCCCGGCAACGGGGCCCTTTTTGTTTATGTTCAGGATCGATCGTGGTGCCGATTGCGCCAGCACGACAGAGAACGATTCATTTTAGTTTG
>CALPIW020000049.1 GCA_943323725.2 Polynucleobacter meluiroseus
ATCAGTCGGAACGCGGCAGCCGCGTCCCCGCCTATCTCTGCGTTCCGAAGACCGCGCTGGCCAAGGGCGTGAAGGTCCCGGCCGTCCTGTGCCTCCATCCGACCGATGACACGGTGGGCGCGGGCGTCGTGGTCGGTCTCGGCGGTAAGGCCAACCGGCAATACGCGGCGGAACTCGCCGAGCGCGGTTACGTGACGTTGTCGCCGGCTTATCCGCACCTCGCTGATTACCGGCCGGACCTCGTCGCCCTGGGCTACGCCAGCGGCACCATGAAGGCCGTGTGGGATAATGTCCGCGCCCTCGATCTCCTTGATTCCTTGCCATACGTGCGCGGCGGCTCCTACGGCGTCATCGGACATTCGCTCGGCGGCCACAACGCCGTCTACACCGCGGTGTTCGACGAACGCCTGAAGGCTGTCGTGAGCAGCTGCGGCCTCGATTCGTATCTCGATTATTACGACGGCGCCCCGGCGGTCTGGCAGTTCGGCAAGGGCTGGTGCCAGCCACGCTACATGCCGCGCCTGGCGGAATACGCGGGTCGCCTGGCGGACATCCCCTTTGATTTCCATGAGATGATCGGCGCCTTGGCGCCGCGCCGCGTCCTGATCAGCGCATCCCTCGGGGACGCCAACTTCCGATGGCAGAGCGTCGACAGGGTGGCCGCCGCCGCCCGCCCGGTGTTCGCCTTGCTCGGGTCGCCCGATGCGCTGCAAGTCATCCACCCCGAAGGCGCGCACGACTTCCCCGACTCCGCCCGTGAGCAGGCTTATCGCCTGTTGGCGGAGGTCCTCCGATAGCATAGGTTCGGATTGCCCTCCTTCGGTCTGCCCCCATCTTTCTTCCATGCGATATCTGCCTCTCGTCCTGCTCTTCGCCTTGGCGTCATTGGTCGCCGCCGACCGGCCCAATATCATCGTCATCCTGGCCGACGACCAAGGCTTCGGCGACCTCGGCGCCAACAACCCGCAGAGCAAGATCGCGACCCCGCATCTCGACGCCCTGGCCAAGGGTGGCGTCCGGTTCACGGACGGACACACGTCTTCGGGCGTCTGCACGCCGACTCGTTACAGCCTGCTGACCGGTCGCTACCACTGGCGTACGAAGCTCCAGTCCGGTGTGCTCGGAGGCTTCTCGACCCCGCTGATCGCGAAAGATCGTCTCACCCTCGCCGGCCTCCTGAAGCAGCAGGGCTATGCGACGGGGTGTTTCGGCAAGTGGCATCTCGGCATGAGTTTCCCGCTGAAGAACGGCGGCATCGCCGACGACGGCGGCAATTTCGGCAAGGCTTTCCAGGATGCGGCCTCGGTCGACTACGACCGCGACATCGTGGACGGCCCTTTGGAACACGGGTTCGATACTTATTTCGGCATCAGCGCCTCGCTCGACATGCCGCCGTTCGTCTGGATCAAGGACCGACGCGTGACGGAAATCCCGAGCGCCACCAAGACCTGGTTACGCTCCGGTCCGGCCGGACCGAAGTTCGAAGCCGTCGACGTGATGCCTTCGGTCATCGACCAGACGATCGCCTTCATCGAGGCGCAGCGGAAGGCCGATCCGGCCAAGCCGTTCTTCGCCTATGTGCCGCTGAACGCCCCGCACACGCCGATCGTGCCGACCAAGGAGTTCCAAGGTTCCAGCGGCATCAGCCCTTACGCCGACTTCGTGAAGCAAGTCGACCACGACGTCGGCCGGCTGCTGGCCTCGTTGGATAAGCAGGGCCTGACGGAGAACACCGTGGTGATCTTCACTGCGGACAACGGCTGCTCGACCGCGGCCAATATCCCTGAGTTGCAGAAGGCCGGCCACGAACCGAGCTACGTCTATCGCGGCAACAAGGCCGACCTCTACGAAGGCGGACACCGCGTGCCGTTCCTCGTGCGCTGGCCCGCCCAGGTGAAGCCGGCCGTGTCCGCGGCGCTCATCGGCCAGTTCGATTTCCTCGCCACCTTCGCCGAGATCACCGGTGCGACGGTGCCGGCCGGCATGGGTGAAGACAGCGTCAGTTTCCTGCCTGTCCTGCTCGGCGCCAAAGAGTCCGTCCGTCAGGGCATCGTGAGCCAGTCGATCAACGGAAGCTTCGCGATCCGCGAGGGTAATTGGAAACTGCTCCTCAGCGCCGGCTCGGCTGGCTGGAGCTCGCCTAAGCCCGGTCCCGAAGAGGCGGGCCTGCCGTCGGTGCAGCTCTACGACCTTTCGAAGGATCCGGGCGAACGTAAGAACCTTCAGGCCGAATTCCCCGAACGCGTCGCGTCGATGAAGGCCGAGCTGGAGAAACTCATCGCCCGCGGACGAAGCACGCCGGGTCCTGACCTCGCGAACGATGTCCCCGTGCAGCTCATCAAGAAGAGCCCGGCTGGTAAGGCCAAGGCGAAGAAGAAATGAGGGCCTTGCTCGCCGTCGGTCTGCTCGCGGTTACGGCCTATGGTGCTGCCACCAAGGTGCCGGAGGGAGTCGAGGTGCTGCGCGATCTCGAATACGCGCAAGCCAAGGGGGTCAGCCTCAAGTTGGATCTCTACCGTCCGTCGGCCAAGCCCTCGGCGCCGATGCCCTTGGTCATCTGGGTGCATGGCGGAGGCTGGAGGAACGGTTCCAAGGCGAATTGTCCCGCCGCTTGGTTGGCGACCAAAGGGTACGCCGTCGCGAGCCTGGATTTCCGCCTGTTGCCCGAGCATCCGTGGCCGGCCCAGATCGAGGATCCGGTCGCGGCGCTCCGCTGGTTGCGCCAAGAGTCCGGAAAATACGGCTTCGACGCCGAGCGTTCCGCCGCGATGGGTGGCTCTTCCGGTGGTCACGTGGTCGCCTTATGGGGTACGCTCACCCTGCCTCCAGGCGATAAGGTGAAGGCCGTGGTGGATTGGTATGGCCCGACGGACCTCCTGACCATGCCGCCTAATGTGCTTTCCGAAAAGCGCACCCGGGCGGAGCTCGCCAAGGCCAACGGCGCCCTGTTGCTCGGAGGCGTCGTGATGGACCAGCCCGAGAAGGCGAAGGCCGTCAGCGCCTTGCATCAGGTGACCAAGGATGATGTCCCTTTCTTGATCATGCATGGCATGGACGATACCGGCGTGCCCGTCGATCAGAGCGCGCGCCTGCATGCGGCCCTGAAGGCCGCCGGCGTCGAATCGACCTTGAAGCTGATTCCCGGCGCGGGGCACGGCGGCAAGGAGTTCGACTCACCGGAGTCGAGGGCGCTGATCCAGGGATTCCTGGACAAGCACCTGCAGCGCTAGGCTGGCTTACTTCGCGGCCTTCTTCTTGCCCTTCTTGGTCACGCCGGGTTCGGGGCCGTCATTGTCGCCGCCGCCTGAGCCCCACAGGGGCTTCACGTTGGCCTGGTTCCATTCGTCCCAGCGGGCCTGCAGTTCTTTGACTTTGTCCGGCCGCTCGGCGGCCAGGTCCTTGTCCTCGTGCAGGTCGTTGGCCAGGTCGTATAGTTTCGCCGCGGACACGGGCGCCTTCTTGCCGGCGTTGGTGTCGGCGTTGGTGTCGTAGCGGACCAGTTTCCAGTCGCCCTGCCGGACGGCCATCTGTTCGCCGAAGCGCCAGTAGAGCGCGTCATGGGGCGCGGACTTGTTCTCGCCAGCCAGGTAAGGCAGGAGGTCGACGCCTTCGAGTTTCCATGCCGGCTTGGCCGTGACGCCGGCCGCGGCCAGCGCGGTGGCGTGAAGGTCCATCTGGATCGCAATGGGGTCGTAGACGGCTGGTTTGATGCGGCCCGGCCAGGAGACGAGGAAGGGCACGCGGATGCCGCCTTCGAGGGTCGTGCGCTTGGATCCGCGAAGCGGGGTGTTGACCGAGCCGTTGACGGTCACGCCGTTCATCGTCGGGCCGCCGTTGTCGCTGATGAAGGTGACAAGGGTGTTCTCATACTGTCCGCTGTCCTTGAGGGCCTTGATGACCCGGCCGATGTTGTCATCCATCGCGGACATCATCGCGGCGTAGGTGCGGCGGGTCTTGTCCTTGATCGAGGCGAACTTCGCCAGGCGCTCCGGGGTCGCGTCCATCGGCGTGTGCACGGCGTTGAAGGCGAGGTAGAGCATCCACGGCTTGCCCTTGTGGCGTTCGACGTAGGCCGCCGCCTCGCGTCCGAAAGCGTCGGTGGCGTAGTCCATCTCCTTCACCGGTTCGTTCCCGCGGAGGAAGCCCGCCGCGTCGAAGTAGCTATGGGCGCCGCCGAGGAAGCCGAAGAACTCGTCGAAGCCCCGTCGCGTCGGGACTTGCTCGGGTTGGGAACCCAGGTGCCATTTGCCGACCATGCCGGTCGCGTAACCGGCCTCCTTCAGTCGGTCGGGCAAGGTCGACTCGGTCAATGGCAGCCCATTCTTGCCCGAGGGGTTGAACTCATGGCCGAAGCGGGACTGGTGGCGGCCGGTCAGCAGGGCGGCGCGGGTCGGGGAGCAATAGGGGCCGGTGACGTATCCGTTGGTGAAGCGGACGCCTGAGGCCGCGAGCGCGTCGAGGTGCGGGGTCGGGATATCCTTGCAGCCATGGAAGCCGACGTCGGCGTAGCCCATGTCGTCGCCGACGATGACGAGGATGTTGGGCCGGTCGGCGGCGGTCGCGGCAAGGGCAAGCAGACAGAGCAGGGTGCGGAGCATGGGGGTGTTCATTTAGAAGGGGTCGTTTCGGCGGTGACGGCGGCCAGATGCGCGGCGAGACGCGTCTGCATGCGCTTCAGTCGGTCGGCTTGATTGGGATTACCGGCCAAGTTGTGCAGTTCGTCCGGGTCGGTCTGGTGGTCGTAGAGCTGACGTCCGCCGCGGCCTTCGTCCCATTCGATGTAGCGGAATCGATCCGTTCTCACGCTGTGTCCCATCAGCTTGGTATGCGTGGAAACCATGGTGCTAAACACCACCTGCTTGCCCTTGCCGGAGGGGTCGGCTAGCAGGGGTTGTAACGACCTGCCTTGCACGCTTGCAGGCGTCTTCAAGCCGGCGAGACCGGTCAACGTCGGGTAGATGTCGACCTGTTCCACGAGGCCTTTGCACACGGCTGGCTTCACGCCCGGCGCGGCGACTATGAGGGGGACTTGGCAACTGCCTTCGAAGAGGGTTTGCTTGGCCCAGAGGCCGTGTTCCCCGAGCTGGTAGCCGTGGTCACCCGTCAGCACGACGATCGTATTATCCTCAAGTTTCAGTTCCTTGAGCTTGGCGAGAATGCGTCCGACTTGCGAGTCGGTCCAGGAGGCCGAAGCCTCGTAGGCGAGACGTGCGTCGACGGCTTCCTTCTTGTCGGCTTGTTTCAGGGTGAAGAGGTTGTTGTTGGGTCGCAGCGCCGCCGCGGGCATCAGCTTCATGTTTTCGCCGCCTTCCTGGAAGAAAGGAGGCAGGGTGATCTTCGAGCGGTCGATGGCGTTGAAGAATGCCTTCGGCGCGACGAAGGGCGTGTGTGGGCGGATGAAGCCGACGGCGAGGAAGAACGGCTTGTCCTTCCAGGTTTCGATGGTGCTGATGGCGCGGTCCGCGATCGCGAAGTCGGTGAAATCCTTGTCGGGATGTGCGGAGGGGCCGAAAGGTTTGTTGTAGGTGGCATCCTTGCGTCCCTTGGTCCGCACGGGATCCGAGAGGTCGCCTTCGCTTTCTTGGGCGAGTTTGGCTTCGCGGAGGATGACGGTGTCGAGGTTTAGCGGTGTCGGCAGTTCAGCGTCTAGTTTGGTCTTCGGGTCGGGTACGTGGAAGACCTTGCCGACCCGGCCCGACAGATAGCCGGCGTTCTTGAACGCCTGCGGCAGGGTGACGACATCGGGCAGGGCGACGCGGAGGCTCGTCGAAAGGTCGTAGACCTGGGTCCGCTCGGGGTAGCAACCGGTGAGGAAGGAGCAGCGGGACGGGTTGCAGAGCGCGAACTGGGTGTAGGCCTGCTGGAAGCGGACGCCGCGAGCCGCGAGGGCGTCCATGTTCGGCGTACGCGCCACCTTGTCACCGTAGCAGCCGAGAGTCGTCGTCAGGTCGTCGACGATGATGAAGAGCACGTTGGGTCGGTCGGCGCCGGGGCAGGCGGCGGCGAGGAGCCATGACAGCAGGATGGCGGGGAGCTTCATCTGCCTACATAACACCTCTATTGAGGGTGAGTTGCGAACCCTTTCGGGAGGCGGCTCCTCTGGCCTTTTTCTTTGCTATCAGTCGGCCAGCTGCGCGATCAGCTTGAGCGTCTCGGTCGGCGACTGGTGCGTCTTCGCGGCGTTGTGCAGGCCGGGAGGCAGGACGTCGACGGCCATGGCCTTGAGTTCTTCGAGGCGGGCGCAGAGCTTGTCGAGGCAGGCGTCGACCTGCTGGGCATCGGCCCAGACGTCGTAGATGGTCACCATCTCGCCCGGCTTGTCGCCGTCGATCTCGCCTTCGCCGACCTCGTAGTCGCAGTCGAGGAGTTCGTCCCAGAAGTTGGCGTCGAGGTCGAGGGCGTCCTCGAGCTCATACAGCCGGATACCGTTCATCCATTCGTTGAGGAGCGTGAAGGCCTCGCGATGGGCGGGCAGGACTTCGGTGAAGGTGTCCCGGATGCCGACGGCGATGAGCGTGAGGCCCTCGACCGTATCGCCCAGCTGGGGGCCGTCGAAGGGAGGCGTCGGTTCGGAAGACATGCGGAAAAGGGATGCGGTCCGCGGTCGGAAGCGCCAGCCAAATCAGGCCATGATCCCGGCCAGGAGCTTCTCAAGGCCCTGACCGTAGCGGACGTAGGAGTCGAAACGCTCCTGCGGGGAGGCCTTGGTGCCTTCGCCGAGGTGGACGATGCTGGCGACGTGGGGCTCGATGGAGACGCCGGCGTTGTAGCCGTTGCGGATGAGATCCGTGAGGATCTCGCGGACGAGGGCGTCGCCTTCGCCGGCATAGGTGAACGCGCTGCTCTTGCCACCGGCCGGGTTGCGGCGGCAGTCCTTGATGTGGACGTATTCCACGTAGGGTAGGATGTCGCGGTAGAAGGGCATGGTCTCCTGGCCGTACGAGACCGTGTTGCCGATGTCGAAGAGGTAGCGGACGTTCGGATGGTCGACGCTTTCGATGAAGCGGCGGGCGTGCGTGCCGGAGAGGCCGCCCCAGCCTTCACAGTTCTCGTGCAGGAGCATGATCCCGCCGTCGGCGGCGAGCTTGGCCATCTCCTTATATCGCCGGACGCCTTCGTCGCGCCAGGTGTCTTCGGAGACGTCGCCGTGGACCCAGCTCATGGTGCGCACGAACTTCGTGCCGGTACGCTGCATGCGCGGGATGAGCACCTTGAGGTCGGCGAGGTCGGCGGCGAAATCTCCCGTGATGGGTCGGCTCCAGTTGCCGATGGCGGAAGCGTAGCTGCTGACGCGCATGCCGGCGGTTTCGATCTGGTCGACGGCCTGCTTGAATTCGTCGTCGCTCACGGCCGGCCCGGAGAACTGTTTGCCGTTGAGGAGGCGCAGCTCGAGGGCGGTCCAGCCCAGCGCCTGGTGCGCGGCGATCTGACCGGCGATGTCGTCGGCGGCTTCGTCAGCCAGGCCGGAAAGGGGGAAGGGCGGGGTGAACATGGCAATCAAGATGGCGGATGAAGGATGGAAGATGAAGGATGAAAAGACGCTGAATCGAGGGCAGAATTGAATCCCGAATGGGGTTCGGCTTGCGGGGCAAAGGGGATGGGCGGATAAGTGGCTGATGAGATTCACCCCGATCTTGCTTTGCTGGTCCCTGCTGTGCGTCGCGGCCGAGTCTGCGCCTAAGCTCAAGGTCTTCATCCTCGCGGGTCAGTCGAACATGGAAGGCCAGTCGGTCGTCGACCTGACCGGGCGTGATTACAACGAAGGGAAGGGCACCTTGGTCGAGGTGATGGCCCGCCCGGGCAACGCCGAACGCTACGCCCACCTTCGCGACAAGGATGGCAAGTGGGTCGTGCGTCAGGACGTCTGGGTGCGCTATCAACGCGAGAAGCAACCTCTCCTGGCCGGCGGATTGTCGGTCGGCTATGCGGTGTATGGCGGCAAACATCATTTCGGCCCGGAGTTCCAGTTCGGTCACGTGGTCGGCGCGGCCTATCGCGATCAGGTCCTGCTCATCAAGACCGCGTGGGGAGGCAAGAGCCTCTACCGGGATTTCCGTCCGCCGAGCGCCGGCGGCGAGGTCGGTCCGTATTACGTGAAGATGGTCGCCGAAGTCCGCGAGGCCCTGGCGAACCTGAAGAAGGATTTCCCGGCTTACGACGGGGCGCAGGTCGAACTGGCCGGCTTCGTCTGGTATCAGGGCTGGAACGATGGCGTGAACCCGCAGACCGCCGTGCCGGAATACGAACAGAACCTCGCGCACCTGATCCGGGATGTCCGCAAAGAGTTCGGCGCCCCGAAGCTGCCGGTCATCGTCGGCGAACTCACGGGCCCGTGGGTCGACGCCCCGAAGGAATGGACCGCCTTGCGCCAGGCGCAGGCCAATGTGGCGGGCTATCCTGAGTTCAAGGATAACGTCATGTTCGTCCCGACGCGCACTTTCGTGCGGAAGCCGGAAGACTCGCCTAATCCGGGCCACGGCCATCACGAGTTCGGCAACGCGGAGACCTACTTCCTCGTCGGCGATGCGCTGGGAAAGGCCGCCGTGCAGATGGCCGGGCGCGACCGTCAGGTCAGGCAGATACGTGGCTGGACGCTGCGGATCGACGAGCGTCTGATCGCGAAAGACGCTGCGTCGGTCGAGAAGGCGGTCGTCATCCTGGACGCGCAGCTCGCGAAAGTGGAGCGGCTCCTTCCGGCCAAGGCGGTCGAGCGGCTTCGCTCAGTGCCGTTGTATTTTTCGCTG
>CALPIW020000050.1 GCA_943323725.2 Polynucleobacter meluiroseus
AGAACTTCATGCGCTCGGCGACGGCACCGATGATCAGCGCCGGCGTGATGGCCGCGAACATGGCCTGGAAGAGGGCGAAGGTGCCCGAGGAAATCCCGGCCGCGTAAGCGGTGTCGGGCGTGAAGCCGAGGCCGGCGAAACCAAGGTGCTCGCTGCCGCCGAAGATGTGTCCGAGGAAACCGCCCGCGAAGTTCTTGCCGAAGACGAAGCTGTAGCCGAAGGCCCACCACATGAGGATGCCCATGGCGGTCAGCGCCAGGCATTGCGCCGCGACCGAGAGCACGTTCTTACCGCGGACGAGGCCGCCGTAGAAGAGGAAGAGGCCCGGGATGCACATCATCAGGACCAAGGCGGTGCTGATCAGGACCCAGACGTTGTCGGCGGTGTTTGGCGCCGGAGTGGCAGAAATAAGCATGTTGCGACTTATTAAGCAAAAATCGTGCCATAAAACGACCAGCGCTGCCTACCCGCTTGCTATCTAAGATTTTCGGGAATAATTTATTTATATACGATGAAACGTCTGCACAAAGTTGAGCAAATCGGCTTAATTTGCTCATTCTTACTCATCTCCTCGGAGTCCCTAGGCCAGACTCAGCCCAAGCCTTGGCTGTTGATGGCCGACGGTCAGTACCGGGATGCCGACGTCATCTCCCATGCGGGCGGCGTGACGGGGTCCTTCGGACGTTCCCGCTCCGGCGCCGAACTGATCTACCAGACCGACGACCGGGCCATCGACCTGGAGTGGTATCGTTACCAGCATGACTTCACCGGCGCGGTCGCCGGGACTGATCGCTCCTATGGTAATACGCAGGACCTGATGCTATCCGGCTTCCGGCAATGGAAGCTGAACGACAAGTATGCGGGGCAGGTGATCTATGGTCTGGAGCTCGCTGCCGAAGAATCGGTCGGCCTGTCCGATGGATTCCGCTGGGGTCTGGGCGGCGCGCTGCGCTGGCAGCCCGACGACGAGACCGATGTCGCGCTCGGCCTGATGCTCCAGGATCGCTTCGAGAATTCGATCCTGCCGGTTCCTTATGTGAAGGCTTTCTGGCGTCCGTGCCGTTACGCCGAAGTCGAACTCCGGGCGACGGGCCTGCAGAACGGGATCATCTTCCGGGGCTTCCCCTCGGGTGACCGTGCGACGACGGTGGACCTCTCGGTCGCGTACGAGACCCTCAACTTCCGCCTCGCCGACGCCGCTTATGGCAGCCGGGCCGTGATCGTCGGCGAAGTGCCGATCCGCTTCGGCGTCACGCAATTCCTCGAGGCTTCCGGCACGTGGTTCGCGCGCGCGCAGTTCGAGTGGGTGCCGTTCGCGCGCCATAGCTTCAAGCATGACGGCGAGACCCAAGGCGCCTTCCAGCCGGGCGCGACCTGGGGCCTGGGCGGACGCGTCGGCGCCCGCTTCTGATCAGAGCCGCCGCGCGGCGAGCGCGTTGAAGGCGACGATCGCCAGGAGCCAGAGCCAGTTCATGGCTTTCAAGCGGCGACCGACTGCAGCGCTTCGTCGCGTCGACGGATGGCCAGCTCGAGGTCGTGGGTGCGGAGCGAACGCCGGACGCGGCGCTTGGTGAAGTCCGCGAGGTGTTCGGTGTAGTGCAGCCACCAGGTCCCGTTGTTGTTCCAGAGGTGGTGCAGGCGGTTGGCCTCGCTGACGCGGATGGACAGCTTGGGGGCGGCGGGACGGGCGGTGGTGTCTTGGGTGTTGATCATGGTGGGCGGCGGTGAAGGGGACGCGCAGCACGATCAATCCGCAGGGGACTGTTTTTTAGCCTTTCGGCTCTCATCTCGGCGCCTTGCGGCTCCGATGACCACCGTGACCCATGGAGGGCTCGGTTGGTGCAGGTTCGGCTTTCGCCCGTCCTGCTCGTGATGCGACTATTGAATGAACTGACGTCAATATGGGCGGTCGGCCGCCGGAAGGCAAGCGGGACCTACGTTGCAGAGTGTCATAAGAAAGCGGGTGATGGTCAGGCGGGCGGGCTTGCCTGCCTGCGGACGGCCGCCACGCTGGCCCCCGATGGGTTTCTTCCGCTTCCGTAAAGTCATCCCGCTCGGTCGCTTCTTCCGGATCAACGTCTCGAAGACGGGGACTTCGCTTTCCGTCGGCCGTCCGGGCGCGACCGTCAACGTGCGCAAGGATCGCGTCGACGGCACGGTGGGGGTCCCGGGCAGCGGCCTCTCTTACAAGGAGCGTCTGTCGAACCGCGGCTGCGCTTCCGTGGTGGTGTTCGCGCTCATGCTCGCTTCCTCGCTTGCCGCCGCCGTCGTCGCCTACGCACGTTGAACGCGGGTTCGCGCGACGAGGCTTGCGCGACGTCGGCGATCTTCGCCGCAAGTGCCCGGGAAAGGACTCGAACCTTCACGCCTTTAGAGGGCGGCGGATTTTGAGTCCGCTGCGGCTGCCATTTCGCCACCCGGGCGGATTGCGTTCCTGTATTCATTCCGCGAGCGTTCGCTCGTGCAAGAAAAACCGTGCCCGTCGGCGTGCGATGTGTCGCGCCCGGACGCGGCCAACAAAAAAGGCGCTCCTTGCGGAGCGCCTTTTGGCGAGCATCTCGTGAGAGATTACTTGGCGCCGAGGATCGCGTCCTTGGCGGCCTTGGCCACGCGGAACTTCACGACCTTCTTGGCCTTGATCTGGATGGTTTCGCCGGTGGCCGGGTTGCGACCCTGGCGAGCCTTGCGGTGGACGAGGACGAGCTTGCCGAGGCCGGGGAGCGTGAAGGAGTTCTTCGCGTTCTTGTAGGCGAGGGCGGCGATGATCTCGAGGATCGCGACGGCCTGCTTCTTGCTGATCTCAGCTTTTTCGGCGATGGCACCGGCGATTTGGGACTTGGTGAGGGCTTTGGACATGTTGTTTGTGGGTTGGTTGTGCAGTGATGCGGGTGTATTTAGTAGCGAACCGTACGCTGAAAACCAGCGAAAAATAAGGGCAGGGCGAAGGTTTCTTCCGGGCCCCGCTTGCCGGCAAAAAATCTTTTGCATGCGCCCGCCTTCCGACTTAGGTGTCTCGTACACCCCCCGCCATGAGACTCCGCCCGTCCGCCGCCCTCCTGTTCTCGCTCCTTCTCGGGACGACTTCTGCCGTCGCGCAAGACGCGGTCGTCTCCCTGGAGCCCGCCTTTCCGGACATCAAGTTCAGCCTCCCGGTCGCGGTCGCGCCTCTGCCCGGAAGCAAGGACGCCGTCTTCGTGATCGAGAAGGGCGACCCGGCCCCCGGCACCTCCACGGACAAGAAGAAGAAGGGGGGCGACTTCCTCGGTGGTAAGGTCCAGCTGATCTCGGGCCTCACCGCGGGTAAGCCGGTCAAGACGGAGGTCTTCCAGCTTAACCCCAAGGACGGCAAGTTCGATGCCGCCGGCGAGTGCGGTTTCCTCGGTTTCGCCGTCCACCCGAAGTACAAGGAAAACAAGCAAGTCTTTGTCTATTATAGCCTTAGGATTGAAGGAAAGCTCCACCAACGCGTCTCCCGTTTCCTGCTGTCGAGCGTCGAGCCCTTTAAGGTAGACCCCCAGTCCGAGCAGCCGTTCATCACCCAGCTCGACCCGGCCGCTAACCATAACGGTGGCGACCTTCACTTCGGCCCCGACGGCTACCTCTACATCAGCTGCGGCGACGGCGGCTCCGGTGGCGACGCCTTCGATACGGCCGGTTACATCAATAAGGGCTTCCATGCTGCGGTCTACCGGATCGACGTCGATAAGAAGGAAGGCAACCCCGCCCCCAACCCCTACGCCTCGGTCGTGACCGACGCCAAGGGCCAGGCCTTCTACGCCATCCCGGCCGACAACCCCTTCCTGAAGGTCACCTCCCACCGCGGTCGCCCGGTCGAGCCCGCCTCGGTCAGGACCGAGACCTGGGCCACGGGCCTGCGCAACGCCTGGCGCTTCTCCTTCGACCCCCAGACGGGTGCCTGCTTCGCCGGCGACGTCGGCCAGGGCCTCTATGAGGAGATCGACATTCTGGTCTCCGGCGGCGACTACGGCTGGCACGACGTCGAGGGATTCCACCTCTTCAACCAGAAGGACTCCGGGGGTAAGAAGGCCATGCCCGCCCTCGCCCCGGCTTCCGACTTCAAGGCTCCGATCCATGAGTATGACCGCAAGCTCGGCAACTCCGTGACCGGCGGCGTCGTCTGCCGCGGCGATCGCGTGCCGGCCATCGCCGGCGCCTACGTCTTCGGCGACTTCGCCTCGGGCCGGATCTTCTCCCTGCATGAGCGCGGCGGTCGCTGGGAATCCCGCGAGATCGCCCGCGACGCCACCGTCGCCGGCTTCGGCCACGACCCCAGCAACGGCGACGTGCTCGTCGCTTCGCTCACCGGTCAGGTCAAGCGCATCGTCCGCAAGTAAGCCGATGCTCTCCCGCCGTTCGCTGCTGGGTCTTTCCGGTTCGCTGATGGCGGGAGCGATGCTCCGGCCTTTGCTCGCGGCGACGCCCTCGCCGAAAGCCCCTGAATTCAGCCTCTTCACGAAGCACCTCGTCGGCTTGCCTTACGATCAGCTCGCGGCGACGGTCGCGGAGCTCGGTTTCAAAGGAGTCGAAGTGCCCGTCCGCAAGGGCGGACACGTCGAGCCCGCGCGCGTCGAGGAGGATCTGCCGAAGCTCGCCGAGGCTTTCAAGAAATGCGGCGTGGCGATCACGCTGATGACGACCGACATCAATACGGTCAACGCGGCCGACCGCACGGAGAAGGTGCTCCGCACCGGCGCGGCGCTCGGCATTCCGAGCTACCGCATGAAGTGGTACGCTTACGCCGCCGGCAAATCGCCCTGGGCCCAGCTCGATGAGATCAAGCCGCAGCTCCGCGACCTCGTCGCGCTCAGTCGCGAAGCCCGCATCCTGCCTGGTTACCAGAACCATTCCGGCGCCAAGTATGTCGGCGCGGGCGTCTGGGACATGGCGATGCTGATGAAGGATTACCGCCCCGACGAACTGTCCTGGAATTTCGACTTCTTCCACGCGATGGTCGAGGGCGGCCTTTCCTGGCCCAACGAACTCACGCTGGCCCGCGACCATATCTCGATGGTCTATTTCAAGAGCTTCCAGTGGCAGGGCAGGTTGCCGGTCGGTTGCCCGTTGTCCGAGGGCTCCGTGGGCAAGGACGCCGTCGCGCTGCTCCGTAAGTCTGCTTACGCCGGCCCGGTCTGCCTGCACGTCGAATACCTCAAGGGGAAGGTGACGGACCCGGGGGCCCTGAAGGAAGCCATCGAGGCGACGCGTAAGGATTTCGCGACCCTCCGTCAGTGGTGGGCCTGAGTTGAGGCGGGCAGGGGGGCTTCCGAAAAGATAGGCTGGAACTTGCGGCCCCTAGGGATGTAGAAACCTTCACCCCCATGATCCCCCGTACCGCGCTTTTCCTTCTGGCCGCCGCCTCCCTCGTGGCCGCCCCTAAGAACGCCTCCAAGACTGCGCCGGCCGCCAAGCTTCCGGCGCCCGAGCCTTATAAGCCTTCCGAGGGCGGCGCACTCCCCGCCGGCCTCTTCCAGCTCCCCGAAGGTCTCGAGGTCACGCTCTGGGCCCGTTCGCCCATGCTCGCGAATCCGACCAACATCGATTTCGACGCCCAAGGCCGCCTCTGGGTCAACGAAGGCGTCAACTACCGCACCTATAACAAAGGTGGCAAGCGTCGCCCCGAAGGCGATCGCGTGATCGTGCTCAGCGACACCAAGGGCCAGGGCTTCGCCGACTCCGTCCAGACTTTCGTCCAGAACCCCGATTGGACCTCGCCCCTCGGCATCGCCGTCATCGACAACGTCGTCTACGTCTCGCACGCCCCGACCATCACGAAGTACGTCGACGTGAACCGCGACGGCAAGTTCGACGCCGCCGTCGACCAGCAGGAGACCTTCCTCACCGGCTTCGGCGGCCAGGACCATGACCACTCGCTCCACGCCGTGGTCGCCGGTCCGGACGGCAAGCTCTACATCAACTCCGGCAACTGTGGCGCCGTCGTGACCGACAAGTCGGGCAAGACCTTCCGCGTCACCAGCAACTACGTCGACGAACGCGGCGGCAAGTGGCCCTTCGACTCGCGCGCCCATATCGGCACGAAGAGCGACGACGGCTTCGTCTGGTCCTCCGGCTTCTCCGGCCGCCTCAACGCCGACGGCACCGGCCTCGAGATCCTCGGCAACGGCTATCGTAACAGCTTCGAAAGCTTCCCCTCCTCGCTGGGCGACCTCTTCCAGGGCGACAACGACGACCAGCAGAGCTGCCGCACTTCCTTCGTGCTCGAGTATGGCTCGGCCGGCTACACCACGCCTTCGGGCGCCAACTATGGCTCCGTCAAGCGCCTTGGCCAGTCGATGCCCCGGGCTCACTGGCGTCAGGACGACCCCGATACGATGGATGTCGGCGACGTCTACGGCGGCGGCTCGCCCACCGGCATCACGGTCTATGAGAACGGCGCGCTCGGCGCCGCCTGGGAAGGGACGCTCCTGAACTGCGAGCCTTCGCGCAACACGGTCCTGGCCTACAAGCTCGCCGCGCAGAAGGGCGCCTTCGCCCTCAACGAATCCACGCGCCGAAACCTCATCACTTCGAATGCCGCCGGCGAATTCGCAGGTACCGACTTCAAGCGGATTTCCCTGGAGGAAGCCGCCAAGCCCAATGAGCGCATCCTCTTCCGCCCGTCTGATGTCGCCGTCGGTCCGGACGGCGCCCTCTATGTCGCCGATTGGTACGACTCCCGCGTTGGTGGCCACCAGACTCTCGATGATACCTGCACCGGCGCGATCTACCGCATCGCTCCCAAGGGCTTCAAGTCCGTCATCCCTAAGATCGATGTCACGACGCCCGAAGGCGCCGCCGCCGTCCTGCGTAACCCGGCCGTCAACGTCCGTCACCTCGGCTTCAACGCGCTCAAAGGTTTCGGCGCCAAGGCGCTCCCGGCTGTCGCGGAAATCCTCCGCGACGCCAATCCCTACGTCGCCGCCCGTGGCGTCTGGCTCTTGCCTTACCTCGGTGAAGAAGGCCTCACCCGCGCCAAGGCGCTCCTCAAGGACCCGAATCCGTCGCTGCGCCGCCTGGCCTTCCAGTCCCTCCGCCGCGCCGGCCATGACACCCTGGGCGTCGCCGCCGAACTCGCCAAGGACCCTGATGTCGCCGTCCGTCGCGATGTCGCGACCTCGCTGCACGCCGCCTCGGCCGACAAGGCTGTGCCGATCCTGATCGAGCTCGCCCGCCGTCTCGACGTCTCCGACAAGAACTCCGTCGCCGCCTTCGGCATCGGTTCCGCCAACAAGCAGGACGCCGTCTGGTCCGCCGTGAAGTCCGAACTCGCCAAGGATGGCGCCGAAGCCTGGTCCCCTGAAGTCGAACGCATCGCCTGGTTGCTCCATCCCGTTTCCGCGGTGCAGGAGTTCCTCGACCGCGCCGCTTCCGCCAAGGTCTCGCAGGCCTCCCGCACGCTCGCGGTCGAGTCTCTCTCGTTCGTCGAGTCCAGGGAAGCGGCGCTCGCGATGATCAAGCTCTGCGCCGCCGGTTCGCCTTGCGCTTCCGAAGCCAAGGGATGGGCGTTGATGCGCATGACCGGTTCCTGGGCCGCCTTTGATATCCGCAAGGAGCTGAAGAGTGCCGGCGTCTACGATGCCGATAAAGTGGTCGTCACCCCGGTCGAAGTCCCGCTGCCTCCTGCCCCGACTTACACGGAGCAGGACGTGCTCGCCAAGACCGGCGACGTCGCCAAGGGCGCCGCCCTCGTCCAGGCCTGCACCATGTGCCACCAGCTGAACGGCAACGGGCCGGCCTATGGTCCCGAGCTTAAGGGCTGGGCTTCCCGCCAAAGCCGCGAAGCTCTGGTCCGCTCCATCGTCAATCCTTCGGCCGACATCGCCCTAGGCTACGAAGGGACTACGGTTAAGCTCAAGGGTTCTGGGTCCATCGATGGGAGACTCCTGTCCAACGGCGACCCGCTGGTGATCACCTCCACCGGCGGGCTTACCCAGCTCGTCCCGAAGGCCCAAGTCACCGGCCGTCAGGTCAAGATGGATCGCTCCCTCATGCTTTCGAGCCAGCAACTCGGTCTAGGCGCCCAGGATGTGGCCGATATCGCCGCCTTCCTCGCCACCTACAAGTAAGCCCGAAGGCCCCAAAGCGCCTTTTCGAGGGGGTTTTCCGCAAGGAAGACCCCCTTTTAATTTACCGCTTGCTTCTGAGGCCGGGTTTATCAGGTTCGACCCTCCTTTCCCTAGGCAAGGCACGGCCGCATGACGCGGGTCCGCGACTTACTAGGCACCAAAAGACCTTATACCAACATGAAGCAGCTCACCCTTAACGTCACCAGCCGCGCGCTCCATGGCCGCGGACCCGCCCGCCGCCTCCGCGTCGATGGCTCCATCCCCGCCATCATCTACGGCAAGTCCGGCAACCAGAGCGTCGCCGTCAAGCAGGAGGCCTTCCGTGACCTCATGCGCGCCAAGGGCAACGCCGCCTCCCTCATCAACCTCGATGTCGACGGCAAGAAGATGCTCTCCCTCATCAAGGAGTTCCAGCGTCATCCGATCACCCAGAAGTTCCTCCATATCGACATCATGGAGATCGACCCGAGCTCCCCGATGACCGCCGCCATCCCGGTGCGCGCCATCGGTGAAGCCCATGGCGTCAAGACCGACGGCGGCACGCTCGCCATCGTCTCCCAGACCATCAA
>CALPIW020000051.1 GCA_943323725.2 Polynucleobacter meluiroseus
CCGTGGTGGCCGTGCCCATGCCGACGATGACGGCCGGCGCGCCGGCGACGAACTGGGCGCCGACGCAATCCGCGAGGCGGTCCTGGCCGACTTCGGCCGGCGTCGGGTAATCGAAGCCCAGTCCCTTCACGGTGTCGTGACGAAGATGAAAGCAAGGGCGGCCGCAGCTCAGCAACGTCGGCTGGAGCACCGCGGTCGCCGCGGGGACGACGCTGGCGAAGGCGATGCCCGCGGAGGGATGCGCCGCGAGGAGGGCCGTCAGCGCGATGGTGTCGAGCGAGGCGGTCGGGATTTCGCCGTGGGCGAGGACCCGACGACCGTCGACGACGCCCCAGTGCGCGTGCGTGTTGCCGACATCGAGACAGAAGAGAGCCACAGGGAGAAAGTGTCGGGCGGGCGAGCCGGCGCAAGCGTCAGGGTTTGCGCAAGGTGACCTCGCCGGAGGAGACGATCGCGCGGCGGCCGCCGCCGGTGCGCAGGATGAGCGACCCCTCGTCATCGATGCCGTCGACGACGCCCGCGACGGGGTCGCCCCGGAGGCCCACGCGGACGGACTTGCCGGCGAGGACGTCGTGATGGCTCCAGAGTTTGCGGAAGGAGCGGGACCAGGTGCCTTCTTCGAACTGCTCCCAGGCGCGGAAGAGCGCGGCGATGACGCCGGCGGCCTCGCGGTTGAGATCGAGCGGGGCGCCGAGCGCTGCCTCAAGGGAGCCGGCCGTCGCGCGTAGTTCGGCAGGGAAATCCTTCGGGGCGCCGGTCAGGTTGAGGCCGACGCCGAAGACGAGCTCGCGGACCGAATCCGCATCCAGGCGGGCCTCCGTCAGCATGCCCGCGACCTTGCGTCCGTCGGGCGACTGCAGGTCGTTGGGCCACTTCAGCCCGAGCTTCAGGCCGAGGGATTTCTCGACGTGCGCGCAGAGGGCGAGGCCCATCCACAACGTGAAAGGCTTCAGCCGATCCGGCGGGATGAAGGGACGGAAGGCGAGCGAGAGGTAGAGGTTGCCGGAGGGCGCGCTGTGCCACTTGCGACCGAGCCGTCCGCGTCCGGCCTTCTGCGTGCGGGCGAAGACCGCGAACGGCGCTTCCTGGCCGACGGCGAGACGACGCTCCGCTTCGGAGTTGGTGCTGTCGACTTCGGCGAGGAACTCGACCTTCGGCGAGACCTTCAGCAGCCGGAGGTGCGCGTCGAGCAAGGCCGGATCGAGATGGCGCGGGACCGAGCGCAGGGCGTAACCCTTGCGGGTCGAAGCCGCGAAGACGTAGCCTGAGGCGCGCAGGCGCTCGAGACGGCTCCAGATCGCCACGCGAGAGACGCCCAGCTCCTTCGCGAGACGGTCGCCGCTGACCGGTTCGCCATCCGCTTCGAGGAAGGCCAGGAGGATGCTGCTGTCGAGGTCGGCCATGACTTCAGAGCCAGTCGAGGCCGATGTCGCACCACGGCGCCGCGTGGGTGAGCGCGCCGCTCGAGACGAAGTCGGGCGCGAGCGCGCCGATCTGGGGCAGGGAGTCCAGGCTCACGCCGCCGCTGACTTCGGACCAGGCGCGGCCGCGGAGGAGCGGGATCGCGGTACGCAGGTCGTTAGGTGAGAAGTTGTCGAGCAGCACCACGTCCGCGCCGGCGGCGAGCGCGGGTTCGAGCTGATCGAGACGGTCGACCTCGACCTCGACGAGGAGATCGGGGCGCTCCGCCTGGGCGCGGCGGACGAGCGAAGTGAGCCGTTCGCCCGCGGTGGCGCCACCGGCCGCGAGATGGTTGTCCTTCACCATGATGCGGTCGAAGAGGCCGAGCCGGTGGTTGTAGCCGCCGCCCTGACCGACCGCGTACTTCTCCAGCATCCGGAAGCCCGGGGTCGTCTTGCGCGTATCGAGCAGCTTCGTCGGCGATGAACCCAGCGCGAGCACGTGGGCGCGCGTGTGCGTGGCGACGCCGCAGAGCCGCTGGAGAAAATTCAGGAGGATCCGTTCGGCGGAGAGCAGTTCGGCCGCCGGCCCTTCGACTTCGGCGACGGCCGTGCCGGGCGTCACGTGCTGACCGTCGGCGACGAGCAGCGTCGCGCGACAACGGCCGCCATAGGCCGCGAAGACGACTTCGAGCAGGCCGAGGCCCGCGAGGACCATCGGGCGACGGGCCACCACGCGGGCGCGGGCGCGTTCGGCCCCGACGAGGAGCGCGGCGGAAGGATCCCCGGGGCGGGCCGGACGCTGCGCGAGGCCGAGGCCCGCGAGGTCTTCGTCGCGGGCGAGCTCGACGAAGCGGAGCATCCACGCGCGATCCAACTCGTCCCAGCGGAGACGGCGGATGAGTCGGTCGGTCTGGCCGGGATCGCGCGGCATGGCTTCACCTTACGCCCCCCGCCCTCGCGGGCAAGGGGGTTAAGGGAAGAACTTCTTGAACTTCGAACGCCAGGATTCGGAGACCGGCGCGGCTTCGTCGCCGCAGGCGGCGGCGTAGGCCTTGAGGGCTTCCTTTTCCTTGTCGGTCATCTTCTTCGGCACGTCGATGTCGACACGCACGAGGAGGTCGCCGGAGGTCGAACCGCGGAGCGGGGGCATGCCTTCGCCGCGGAGGCGAAAGATCGTGCCGCCCTGGGTGCCAGCGGGGATGTTGAGGTTCGTCTTCCCCTTGAGCTTCGGGACGACGATCTTACCGCCGAGGGCGGCCACCGAGAACTTCACCGGCACGCTGCAGGCGAGGTCGTCGCCGTCGCGCTCGAAGAGTTCGTGCTCCTGGACGGTGATGTAGACGTAGAGATCGCCGGCCTGGGCGCCGCGGCGGCCCGCGGAACCGTTGCCGCTCGAGCGGAGCTTCGTGCCCGTATCGACGCCCGGAGGGATGCGCACGTTGACGCTGGATTCGGCGACCGTCCGGCCTTCGCCGGAGCAGGCCTTGCAAGGCTTGTCGATGCGTTCGCCTTCGCCGGCGCAGCTCGGGCAGGTCTGCTTCATCGAGAAGAAGCCCTGGGAGCGGACCACCTGGCCATGGCCGTGACAGGTCGGGCAGCGGGTCTTCTTCGCGCCGGCCTCGGCGCCGGAGCCGGCGCACTTCGCGCAGGCGACGTGCTTACGATAAGGGATCTTCCGTTCGACGCCTTCGGCGGCTTCCTCGAGCGTGACCTTCAGGTCGACGCGGAGGTCTTCGCCGGCGTTGTCGTGGCCACCGCCGCCACCGCCGCCGCCGAACATGTCACCGAAACCGCCGCCACCGCCGCCGAACATCTGTTCGAAGATGTCGCGCGGGTCGGCGCCACGGAAGCCGCCGCCGGCCGGGCCACGGGCGCCGCCGCCCTGATTCGGATCGAAGGCCGCTTCGCCGTGCTGGTCGTAAAGCTTACGCTTGGCCTCGTCGCCGAGGATCTCGTAGGCGCGGGAGACCTTCTTGAATTTCTCTTCGGCCTCCTTGTTGCCCGGATTGCGGTCCGGGTGGAATTCCATGGCCTTCTTGCGATAGGCCTTCTTGAGCTCGTCGGCGGAAGCGGACTTCGCGACCCCGAGCAGCGTGTAATATTCGTCGGCCATCGCAGGAACTTACTGGGCGGGGCCGGCGGAGACGAAGACGGCGGCCGGGCGGAGCACGCGGTCATGCAGGAGCCAGCCGGCGCGGGCGACGCGCAGCACCGTGCCTTCGGCGACGGTGGCGGAGGCTTCGGAGCCGACGGCCTCGTGGCGGGCCGGATCGAAAGGCTGGCCGGTCGGATTGACTTCGACGAGCCCCTGGCCGGCAAGGATGCCGCGGAGCTGGCCGACCGCCATGCGGAAGCCTTCGGCGACGGCGCGGCCGTCGGCCTGGGTCGAGGCGGACTCGAGTCCGAGCGCGAGCGAATCGAGCGCGGGCAGCAGGTCTTCGAGCAGGCCGGCGGTCGCGTACTTGCGGAGCTCCTCGCGCTCGCGCTGATGGCGACGCTGCTGGTTCTGCTGGTCGGCGTTGCTGCGGAGGACCGTGTCCTTCAGCCGCGCGATCTCGCCCTCGAGTTCGGCGAGGCGCACGGCGGGATCGGCAGGGTTCGGGGCGGCTTCGGGGGCGGGTTCGGACATAAGATTATTTTTCTTCGCGGGAGGGGCGGCGCAGTTTCTCGCGGGCGAGTTCGAACATCAGTTCGGGCTGGCGGCGGAGGGCGGTCTGCAGCGCCTGCTGGCCCATCGGGCCGGAGACCTTGGCGTTGAAGTTCTGGTCGGTGACGTCGTGGGCCTCGAAGTCGTAGGCGAAGTCCTGGTCGACCACCACGCGACGGGCGGCGGAGCCGTCGCCCGAGATGACCGTGATACGGCCCACGCGGACGCGGAGATGCTTGATGAGGAAAGGCTGCGCGGGCTTGGTGGGCTCCGTGGTAGGCGTCGGCGAGGTCGCCGGCCCCTTGAGTCCGTTGCCGATGTCCTTGGCGTTGTTGTCGGACAGGAAGTCGGCCTTGCCGACGATCGTCACGCGGTCGATGTCGAGCACGGCCTCGTTGACCACCTGGCCGCCGCCTTCGACGAACGTCAGCGGGTCGACGTCGAGGACGAGCCGCTTCACCCGGAGGAACTCGCGTTCCTGCCAGCGGGAGGGATTCGTGATGACGAGGCCGGCGTAATCCACGCGCCCCACGAACAGGTTGGTCTGGTTGTCTTCGACCGTGAGGTGGGCGCCGGACTGGCCGGAGAGGGAGGCGTCCAGGAGCCGGGGCGAGTATCGGCCGAGGGCCCAGACGCCCAGCGCGCCGACCAGGACCAGGAACAGCGCGATGCCGCAAAGCACCATGAGAAGCTTGCGCAGGGCGGAACCCGGGCGGGACTGGAAGCGGAACAGCGACATCGGCGAACAGGGAAATGGAGCAGTAGGCATGCCACGAAGCAGGGTCAATGTCGGACGGAAAACGCGGCCTTAACCCCGATTTTCCGGGTATTCTGCCAAACAAAAGACCCGCCGAGGTCAGTCGGCGGGTCCTTCTGTCACGCTCGGTGTGACGCGCGGTCCTTACTGGGCCAGGACGACGAAGGCGAGGTCGTCGCCGACGCGGACTTCGGGCACCGAGGCCTGGTTCGGGCTGATCGCCACGACCGTGGAGGCGTCGTCACCCTTGATCACTTCGACGAGGAAATTCTTGCCGCCCTTGGTGAGCTGGAGGCGGGTACCCGCGTCACGCTTCTCGAGGGCGCCGAGTTCCAGGAGGGAGAGGTCGGCACGGACGGCGCGGACGGAAGTGCGGGTGGCGTCAGCGGCGGCGGCCGGGGCGTCCTTCTCCCAAGAGAAGCGGACCTCGCCGGAAGACGGAGCGGTGCCGGCGGACTTGGCAGACTTGGTGGATTTGCAGCCGACGAAAAGGGCGGCCAGGGCGAGGAGGAGCAGAGAGCGCTGCATAGGAGTCGGGGGTGAGAAAAAGGGTCTTTTCCGCCTAGTTCTTAGTCAACCCCTTAATGCTTGCGGAGGGGCTGGCGGTGGGCTTCCTCCAAGCTCTCATGAGTCAGGAAGCCGCCAAATTGATGCTCGGACTGCCCAAAGGCAGCCTCGAGGAGGCCACCCTCCAGTTGTTCGCCCGGGCCGGGTTCCCCGTGGCCAAGAGCAGCCGCTCCTACCGCCCCTCTTTCGACGACCCCGCCCTCGACGGACGCTTCATCCGCGCCCAGGAAGTGGCCCGTTACGTCGAACATGGCTTCTTCGACTGCGGCCTGACCGGCCAGGACTGGGTCCAGGAGAACAACGCCGACGTCGTCCAGGTCTGCGAACTGATCTACAGCCGCGCCTCCGCCCAGAAGTCCCGCTGGGTCCTCTGCGTGCCCGAAGCCTCCCCCGTGAAGACCGCCAAGGACCTCGCCGGCAAGCGCGTCGCCACCGAGCTCGTCGAGACCACCCGCCGCTGGTTCAAGTCCCAGGGCGTCGAGTGCGAAGTCGAATTCTCCTGGGGCGCCACCGAAGTGAAGGTCCCGGAACTCGCCGACGCCATCGTCGACATCACCGAGACCGGCTCCTCCATCAAGGCCAACAAGCTGCGCATCGTCGCCCAGCTGATGGAGACCACCACCGTCCTCGTCGCGAACAAGGCCGCCTGGGCCAATCCCGCCAAGCGCGCCAAGATCGAGCAGATCGTGCTCATGCTGCAGGGCGCCCTCGCCGCGCAGCACATGGTCGGCCTCAAGTTCAACCTCCCGAAGGCCAAGCTCGACCAAGTCGCCGCCGCCCTGCCCGCCCTGCGCAACCCGACCGTCTCGCCGCTGAGCAATCCCGAGTGGATCGCCGTCGAGACCATCATCGACGCCCGCCAGGCCCGCGAGTTCATCCCGACCCTCAAGGCCGCCGGCGCCGAGGGCATCGTGGAGTACCCGATCAACAAACTCGTCTACTGACGACCCTCGCCATGGCTGATTCCGTCCGCGTCGGTCTCATCCAGCTCACCGCCGAGGACACGCCGGCGGCGAACGTGCGCAAGACCTTGCCCCGCATCGAAGAAGCGGCGGCCAAGGGCGCGAAGATCATCGGCCTGCAGGAGATGTTCACGACGAAGTATTTCTGCATCACCCAGGACCCGAAGAATTTCGACCTCGCGGAGCCCATCGAGACCGGCCCGTCCGTGACCGAGCTCGCCAAGGCCGCCAAGCGCCTCGGCGTCGTCATCGTCGCCCCGCTCTTCGAAGCGCGCGGCAGCGAAGTCTACCATAACACCGCGGCCGTCATCGACGCCGACGGCACCGTGCTCGGCAAGTACCGCAAGATGCACATCCCGCAGGATCCGGGTTTCGAGGAGAAGTTCTACTTCACGCCCGGCGACCTCGGCTTCCGCACCTGGAAGACCGCGCACGGCGACATCGGCGTGCTCATCTGCTGGGACCAGTGGTACCCGGAAGCCGCCCGCCTGACCGCGCTCGGCGGCGCGCAGATCCTTTTCTACCCGACCGCCATCGGCTGGCTGCCCGAAGAGAAGGCCGCCCTCGGCCGCGCCCAGCACAACGCCTGGGAGACCGTCCAGCGCGGCCACGGCGTGGCCAACGGCTGCTACGTCGCCGCGACCAACCGCGTCGGCACCGAAGGCCGCACCCAGTTCTGGGGCCAGAGTTTCGTCTCCGATCCGTACGGCGAGATCGTCGCCCGCGCCTCGATCGAGAAGGAAGAAGTGCTCCTCGCCGACTGCGACCTCGTGAAGCAACGCGAATTCCGCCGCATCTGGCCGTTCTTCCGCGACCGCCGCATCGACGCCTACGGCGACCTGACGCGCCGTCTGCGCGACTGACCTTCCGCATGGCCACGCCTCGCTCCCTCGGTTTCCGCATGCCTGCGGAATGGGAACCCCAGTCCGCCACGTGGCTCTCGTGGCCGTCGAACGCCGCGCTCTGGCCCGGGCATTACGAACTCATCCCCGCGAAGTTCGCGGAGTTCGCCGCCGCGATCAGCCGCTTCCAGCCGGTCAAGATCAACGCCGCCGGCAAGCTGCGCGCCGAAGCCGAACGTGAGCTCAAGGCCGCCAAGGCCGATCTCTCCGTCATCGAACTGACCGACATCGCCACCGACGACGTCTGGTGCCGCGACCACGGCCCGATCTTCGTGAAGAACGACCGCACGAAGGAGCTCGCGCTCACCGACTGGGAATTCCACGGCTGGGGCGGCAAGTTCGAGGCCTCGCTCGACAACCAGGTCCCCGGCCAGATCGCCGCGAAGCTCGGCGTGCCGAAGTTCACTTACCCGTTCGAACTCGAAGGCGGCGGCATCGAAGTCTCCGGCGACGGCCTGCTCCTCACGACCGAGGCCGTGCAGAACAATCCGAACCGCGCCGAAGGCCGCGACGACGCCGCGTTCCACGCCGCCATCCGCGACGGCCTGGCGATCGACGAACTCCTCTGGATCGGCGAAGGCCTCGCCAACGACGACACCGACGGCCACATCGACAACCTCGCCCGCTTCATCGCGCCGCGCACGATTCTCGCCGTCAGCGAGTCGGACAAGGCTTCCCCGAACTACGCGCCGATGCAGGAGAACCTGCGCCGCCTGCGCGAGATGCGTCCGCGCGGCCAACGCCTCGATATCCTCGAGCTCCCGCTGCCCAAGCCCATCCGCCTCGCCGGACGTGACCTGCCGCCGAGCCACGCGAACTTCCTCATCGTGAACGACGGCGTCCTCGTGCCGCTCTACGGCCAGGACTCCGACCAAGTCGCCATGGGCATCATCGGCGACTGCTTCCCGGGTCGGAAGATCGTCGGCATCGATTGCCGCGTGCTACTCATCGAAGGCGGCGCGCTGCATTGCCTCAGCCAGCAGCAACCGGCGTGAGCGCGCGCTAGCGCGAGGGGGCACGAATAGAGGACACGAGGGCAGGAGGGCTGGAGGGCGCGAGAGTATCGAGTATCGAGTATTGAGTGTAGGGGATGATTCCGGGTGACGGGTGTCTGCCACGGAAGCCGGCAACTCAGGTATCGGCTTCTCGGCAATCGGCCGCGGGAGCCTGGAGCCGGCAGCCGATGGCTGAATGGCTGACTCCCGGGAGGCTGACGCCCTGGTGGCCGTCACCTGTCACCCGAAAGAGTGTGCCCGAAGCAAACTTCCCGGTTTCCGGTCTCCCCTTGAGCTAGGGTTCTCTCTGGCCTACCGGCTA
>CALPIW020000052.1 GCA_943323725.2 Polynucleobacter meluiroseus
CCGTGGCCGAGGAGGCCGTCGAGCGCGAGAAGCCGGCGAAGAAGCAGATGCTCGTCCTGGTCAGCGAGCCGGAGGAAGGCCTGCCCAAGGATCTGACCGGATGGGTCGTCCAGCTGCTCGAGGACGACGACCCCAAGGAAGTCTCCGCCAAGATCGTCGAGGTCGCCAAGGCCTTCAACGAATCGCCCAAGGGACAGCGCGTGCCGGTCGAGTCCTTCGGCGACGCCGTGCAGAGCATCTCCGGCAAACTTTTCAAGGAGAGCGATCTCTGGATCAAGACGCGCGAGCCGGTCCGCATCATCCCGGTGAAGAATTCCATCGGGCGTCGCCGTCGCGACTGAACTTCGGTTCCGTCAAGAGGCGCACCCGGAAGAAGGTTCGGGAAAAAGCGAATTTAGAGGGCATTTTTACCCGATTTAGGGAGGTTGATTGCTCTCGCCTAGACGGCCCACGGCCCTACTTTTCAGACCTTCCATGAAGTTCAAAAACTTCCCTATCTACCGTATCGAATGGGTGACCTCCACCTTTCTGATCGGGACAGCCCTCCTCTCGCTGACCGTGGTCCCCTGGTTCCTCTGGACCCAGTTCAACCTCCCGGCTGACGCCGCCAACAAGGTCCACGGCTGGGCCTTCATCTGGGCCATGTTCGTGTTCTACTACTACGCGACCGGTTTCGGCATCACCCTGGGCTACCACCGCCTGTTTTCCCACATTTCCTTCAAGGCCAAGTGGCCGGTGAAGCTCTTCGTCCTCCTGTTCGGCGCCGCTTCCTTCGAGAATTCGGCCCTGGATTGGTCCGCCGACCACCGTATCCACCACAAGCACGTGGATGAAGACGAGGACCCGTACGATATCTCCAAGGGCTTCTTCTACGCCCACATCGGCTGGCTCCTCTTCCGCCTCAAGCCGAAGCCGCCCGTCACCAACGTCAAGGACCTCGAAGCCGACCCCCTCGTCATGTGGCAGCACCGCTACGTGCAGTGGATCGGGGCTTTCGTGGGCTTCGTGATGCCGGCCGCCCTCGGTTATGGCTACGCCTCCCTCATGGGTTACGCCAACCCGGGCATGACCGCCCTGGCCGGCTTCCTCATCGCCGGCCTGCTCCGCACGGTCGTCGTCCAGCAGGGTACCTTCTGCATCAACTCGCTCTGCCACATGATCGGCCGTCGCCCGTATTCGACCGACCATAGCGCCCGCGACAGCGGCGTCGTCGCGCTGCTGACCTTCGGCGAGGGCTACCATAACTATCACCACGAGTTCCAGCACGACTACCGCAACGGCGTGAAGCCCTGGCAGTTCGATCCGACCAAGTGGATCATCTGGACCCTTTCCAAGGTCGGCCTGACCCAGGACCTGCGCCGCGTGCCGGATTCCCGCATCATGGCCGCCGAGCTGAAGGAACAGAGCCGCACCCTCGGTCGCGACATCGACTCCCTCGCCGCCCGCCTCGACGTTCGCACCCGCGAACTCAAGGCCAAGACGATCACCGCCGCCCACGAGCTGGCCGCCGAGCTGGGCCGTCGCGCCGAAGTCCTCAAGGAAGCCGCGACGACCAAGGCCGAAGTGGCCCAAGAGACGATGGTCGAGATGCGCGGTCTGCTCAATCAGGCGGCTTCGCACCTCGAAGCGCTGCGCCGGGCTGGCGCGGGTTCGGCCGCCTAAGGCCTCCGCGGATCAGATCCGCAGCGTGCGCATCAGTTCGAGGACCTGCTCCTCGATCTGAGGCAGCGCTTGGTCCGGATGGGCGCAGTCGATGTCGTGCACCGACCAATATTCGATCCGGTCCGCCCACTCGGGGTGCGACTGGAGCATCATGGCGTGGTGCTCATCCTTCTTCAGGGCGATGGTCCGGTGGGCCCGCTCCAGGTCTTCCCGGCGCAGCTGGGTCGGCGCCGCGCCCGTCAGTTCCAGGGGGATGCCCAGTTCCCGCAGGCGGCGCTCGGTGTCCCGGGACAGCAGGGTGGGCTCGTCGGCCACCAGGGAGGTCAGCAACCCGCGCGAAAAGGCCCGGGCCGGGTGGCCTGCCCGGGTCGCATGCCAGTTGAACAGGGCCTCCGCATGGCGGCTGCGGTAGAAATTACCCGTGCAGACGAACAGGGTGAGGGGACCAGAATCTGCGCTTGTGCGTTGGGCCATGCGAGGTAGAGTCCCCGCAACCTAACCTCACTGCCATGGTACGCAATCTGTTCGTTCTCTCCCTCCTTTCCGCCGTCCTCGTTGGTTGCATGGGTCCTGAAAAGGGTCCGTCCCCGGTCACCGATGGTGCCGGCGACGCCAACCTCGTCCCGGCCGCCGGCCTGACCCCGGTGGTCGCTCCGGTCGTCGAGCCCGCTCCGACCCCGGCCCCGAAGAAGGCCCCGACGAAGTCGAAGGGCAAGCTGCCCCTCAACAGCAACAGCAACAAGTAAGCCGCGAGGCTTACATCAACGACACCTCGGTGACGAAGGTGTCGACCTGACCGGGCTCCGCAAAACGGAGCCCGTTCTTGTGTTCAGGGCTGTTGGGCGGCCCCATCCAAGGCTCGACGCAATAATACGGCGCTTCCGGGTCGGGCGTCCAGGTGACCACGCTCGCCCACGCGCCGGGGATGGCTTCTTCGCCGACCTTGATCGAGATGTCTTCTTCGCCGGACTTCGGACCGAAGCTCAGCGTCGCCGACTTGAGGTTGGTGAAGATGCAGTCCGAAAGATGCGGGCTGTCGAAGCCGATCGCCTCCTGGCCTTTCAGTTCGGCGAAGGGCACGAGTTTGCCGTCGGCGGCGTGGCGCCACTGCTTCTTCGAGGGAATCTTCACGACGTAGTCGCGGCGGCTCAGGCCGGCGTGCCACGGGAGCGTGAAGTAGAAGTGGTGGCCCGCGCACCACGGCAGCGGCTGGGCGTCGCGGTTCTCGAATTCGAAGGTGATGCGCAGGAACAGCTCGAGGAAGTCGAAGCGGATCCGGAAGTCGTAGGCGAAGGGATAGCAGTGCCGGCCGCGTTCGTCCTGGATCATCCGGACCACGGCGTGCTTGGGGCCGCTCTCGACGATCTCGAAGGCCGAGTCGCGCGCGAAACCATGCTGCGGCATCGGGCGTTTGACGCCGTCGGCGGCCTTCCAGGCGAACTTCTCGCCGTCGGCATAGTTGCGCCCCATGAACGGGAAGAGGATCGGGTTGCCGCCGCGCACCGGGCCGATCTTGTCGAGGTCCATCGGGGCGCCTTCGGGCCAGAAGAGGATCTCGCGCCGGCCCGTCGGGACGTCGAGTTTCCAGCGCAGGAGGCGGGCACCGCGCGTCAGGCAGGTCTCGTAGGTCGACGCTCCGACCTTCCATCGTTCCATCGGCACGCCGTTCTCTTCGTAGCTCTGCATGACGCCGAGCAAACGCGGACCGCGGCCGGTGGCAAACGCGGACTTAGCCGGCGCGCTTGGCGAAGCGGTAATGGCAGACCATCCACTCCGTGCCGCCCTGGTAGTTCCAGAGCTCGGCGCAGGCCATGAAGAAGACGCGCCAGTTGGCGAGCCAGGCCTTCGCCCGGTCCGGGCCGTAGGTCTCGGCGAAGATCCGCAGGATCTCCTCCCGGTGGCGGTCGGTGTTCTCGAGCCAGTGCTCGGAGGTCTGGCCGTAGTGGCGGCCCTCGACTTCCCACTGGGTCTCGAGCTTGAGGTCTTCCTGGAAACGGCTGGCGAGGCAGTTCGACGGCATGATGCCGCCGGTGAAGAAGTGGCGCGACATCCAGTCGGTGGCGTCCTTGGCGGCGAAGTGGTACGCCGCGTCCCTGTGCGTGAAGACGTGGAAGAAGAGCTTGCCCCCGGGCTTGAGCCAGCCGGCGATGCGGCGCATGAGCTCGGCCCAGTTCTTCATGTGCTCGAACATCTCGACGGAGACGACGCGGTCATAGCGCGAGGCCTCGGCGGCGAAGACGTTCATGTCGCAGGTGATGATGCGGACGTGCTTGAAACCGCGCTTGGCGCACTCGCCTTCGATATGGGCCCGCTGCGAGGCCGAGTTCGAGACGCCGGTGATGCGGGCGTTGGGGTATTTCTCGGCCATCCAGAGCGTGAGCGAACCCCAGCCGCAGCCGAGCTCGAGGATCTCCATGCCGTCCTGCAATTCCGCGCGGGCGCAGGATTTGGCCAGCATGGTCTCCTCGGCCTGGCCGATGGACTCCGTGCCGGTCTCGTAGAAGCACGAGGAGTACTTCAGGCGGGGCCCGAGGCAGAGCTTATAGAACGCCGCCGGCACTTCGTAGTGTTGTTCGTTGGCGGCCTTGGTCTCGATCGCGACGGGCAGCGTGCGGAGCTCGGCGGCGAAGGCGTCGACCTTGGCGAAGCGGGCCGCGGCGTCGGCCGGACGCTCGTCGACGAGGCGCTGCTTGAGCAGGCGACGGATGCCCCAGCGGATCGCGCCGTCGGGCAGGACGTCTTTTTCGATGAGCTTGTCGAGCAGCGGCATGAGGGCAAATTGTACGCCGTCCCAGCCGCTGGCAATCCGTCGCCGAGGAAAAATCAGCCGCGCGGCGGACGGGGCCAGAAGGCCGGCACGCGCTGCTGGTAATCGGCATAGGCCTCGCCTTTCGAGGCCAGGAGGTGCTGCTCGGTCAGGGGCACGCCGGTCACGCGGGTGAGGAAGTAATAGATGACGCCGACGCAGAGCAGGCCGGGGATGCCCCGGTAGGCGCTATTATAGCTCATCAGGAAGAAGCCGACCCAGACCAGCCATTCGCCGAAGTAGTTGGGGTGGCGGCTCCAGGCCCACAGGCCGCGTTCGCAGACCTTGCCCCGGCTGGACGGGTCTTTCTTGAAGGCGGCGAGCTGGGCGTCCGCGACGCCCTCGATGAGCAGGGCGAGGCCGACGACGCCGAGGCCGACCCAGTGGATGGTCTGGGCCGGGCCGGAGGAGCCCGTGGGATTGGAGGACAGCAGCGGCAGGCAGAGGACCGTCAGCACGACGGCCTGGATGAAATAGAAATACACCATCTGGGCCGCCATGCGCTCGCCGTGCTCGGCGCGCATCTTGAGGTAGCGCCCGTCTTCCTGTCCGAGGTGCCCGAGCACGCGCACGGCGAGGTGGGTCCCGAGGCGCAGGCTCCAGAGAATCGTGGCTCCGGCCATCAGCAGGCCTTGGCCGCCGAGGTGGTGGTGGACGAAGAAGTGCGTGATGAGGACCTGCAGGCCGACGAGCGCGAAGCCGTAGGACCAGGCGACGTCCACGATCGACCAGTTGTCGATCTTCTTGGCGACGAGCCAGCAGAGGGCGAAGAAGACGCAGGCTTCGCCTAAGAGGGCGAGAAATTCGAAACCGAGTTCGTAGGGAGGATTCATGCGGAAGCGGGGGAAGGGGCGAAGCGGCGGAAGACCCGACGGAGAAGCAGATGGGCCAGCCAACAGAGGAGCGGGACGGTCAGGACCCAGCCGAGCAGGCCGTGCACGTAGGCCATCCCGAACTGGGCGACGAAGCCCCCGAAGGACTTGTTGAATTCATCGATGAGCGCGCCGGGCGAAAGGGCGATGGGGTCGGCGCCGACGATGGCCTCGCCGAGGCGGACGAAGGGTACCAGTAGCAGGATCTGCAGCGGGTAGCTGACGTGATTGACGACCTGCATCACGATGTGGTTCAGGCGGAAGAGCCGGCCGGCCAGCAGGCAGAGCAGGGTGGTGACGCCGATGACGGGGACGATCGCGAGCGCGAAGGCGATGACCACCGCCGCCGAGACGGCTTCGGGCGTGGCGCCTTGGCGGAGCTGCGCCAGGAGCGGATCGCGCACCTTGCGTCCCAGCCAATCGCCCGCTCGTCCCATTCAGGCTGCCTTGCGGGTGAAGAAGACCTTGCCGAGGTCGGTCTCGTCGCCGGACTGCTTGAGGCAGAGGAGCGCGTAGGCGGCGATGGCGAAGTTGCCGAGGAGCAGCAGGGCGACGAGCCAGCCGAGGCGGGCGGCGACGGTACGTTCGCGCCAGGCGGTGTAGAGCCAGAAGGCGAGGAAGCCGAAGTAGGCGTCGAACATCGTGGCGAGGCCCCACGGCTCGGAGCAGACGGTCTCGAAGCCCTTGATGACGTTGATGCCTTCCTGGTTCTTCACCTGCTCGGCATACTTGGCGAGCGACGTGATCGTCGGCGCGGTCGAGGCATACCACGACACCCAGGTCATGGCGGCGAGCACGAGGATGAAGTAGAGGGCGATGGCGCGACGGGAGGTCATTTTTAGAGTATGGAGTATAGAGTATGGAGTATGGGTGAGGGGCAGGCTTGGCTTCAGAGTGGGGGAATGACGGAGGAAGGCAAACAGTGGAAGAGTGGAGGCCAGCATGGAGGACTGAATAGAGGGCTGAATGGATGATTCAGCTTCGTGCGGCCGCCGCAGGGCGGCCGAGGGTAGGGGCGTGGCTACGCCGCGCCCTCCTGATTGTAGAGGGCATGATGAATCATGCCCCTACCCGGGTTCGCCCTGCGGCGAACGGACGTGATGGCAATCACGTCCCTACCTCACTCCGCGAAGCCGTAATCCTTGAGCATCCGGGCGACGGATTGCGGCAGGGCGGGGCGGATCGCGGTCGGGACGGCTTTCTGGGCATCGACGGTGCAATGCAGGTAGCCGAGCTTACGTTCGGCGTCGGCCTCGCGGCCGGCCGCCTCGAGCCAGCGTTGCAGGACGGCCGCGGCGCGGGCCCACTCGGGCCAGTCGCTGTCGGCGCCATCGGCGGCCTCGACCAAGGCGCAGAGCGCGCACCCGCCGAGGAAGCGTTCGACCGCGGCGGCGTCTTCCGCCCCGACGGCGGCGACGAGCTTCTCGCGTTCGCGCGCTTCCATCGTCAGGTCTTGTAGCCGAGCACCGGGCGCAGCCAGCGTTCGGTCTGCTCGATCGTCCAGCCCTTACGCTTGGCGTAGTCTTCGACCTGGTCGCGGCCGACATTGTCGACGTCGAAGTAGATCGACTGCGGATTGCCGAAGTAGAGGCCCGAGACGGAGGCGGCCGGATTCATCGCGAAGGTCTCCGTCAGCGTGCAGCCGAGGCGGTTTGCGTTCAGCAGGCGCCAGAGCTCTTCCTTCTCGGTGTGCTCCGGGCAGGCCGGGTAACCGGCGGCCGGGCGACGGCCGGCGTACTTCTCGTCCACGAGTTCTTCGACCGTGAGGGCTTCGTCCGGAGCGTAGCCCCAGAGCTCCTTGCGGACCTCGCGGTGCAGCCACTCGGCGCAGCCTTCCGCGAGACGGTCGGCCAGGGCCTGGATCATGATCTGGCGGTACGGGTCCGTCTGCTTGAAGGAGGCGGCGTAGTCTTCTACTTCCTGGCCGGCGGTCACGGCGAAGGCTCCGATATGGTCGCCCTTCTCGGCGGACACCAGGTCGGCGAGGGAGCGGCAGGTGGCGACCTTCGGACGCTGGCGCTGGTCGCGCAGGAAGTGGAAGCGGCCGATCTTCTTCGTCTGAGCTTCGTCACCGAAGACCTCGACGTCATCGCCCACGCGCCGGGCGGCCCAGAGGCCGGCGACGCCGCGGAGATGCACGCGGTTGCTACGGATGATGTTGTCGAGCTCGGCGCGGCCGGCGTCGAAGGTCTTGCGGGCTTCGCTGCCGTACTTGCCGGACTTGAAGATGTTCGGGAAGGAGCCCTTCAGCGACCAGGTCACGAAGAACGGCGTCCAGTCGATGATCTCGGCCACCGCGGCGGGGTCGATGCGTTCGAAGAGCGTCACGCCCGGCTTACGCGGGGCGGGCTGCACGGGAGCGGTCGTGATGAGCGGACGCTTGCGGGCTTCGGCCAACGGGATGACCTCGGCGGGCTGCTGCTTCTCGTAGGCCTGGCGCATCTCGGCCTGTTCCGTGCGGAGGTCGCTGACGAAACCTTCCCGCTTGGCGGCGTTGAGGAGGTCGCTGCAGACCGTCGTGACCAAGGAGGCGTCGCCGACGTGGACCATCGGGCCGTCGTAATGCTCGGCGAGCTTGATGGCCGTGTGTTCCTTGGAGGTGGTGGCGCCGCCGATGAGCAGAGGGGTGCTGATGCCGGCTCGCTTGAGTTCGCGGGCGACGTTCACCATCTCGTCGAGCGAGGGCGTGATCAGGCCGGACAGGCCGATGAAGTCAGGCTTCAGGCGCAGGGCCTCGGACACGATCCGTTCGGTCGGCGTCATCACGCCGAGGTCGGTGACCGCATAGTTATTGCAGGCCAGCACGACGCCGACGATGTTCTTGCCGATGTCGTGGACGTCGCCGCGGACGGTCGCGATGAGGAACGCGCCTTGGGTGGAGCCGCCGACCTTCTCGGCGGCCATGAACGGCTCGAGGTGGGCGACCGCGGTCTTCATGACCTTGGCCGACTTCACCACCTGGGGGAGGAACATCTTGCCCTCGCCGAAGAGCTTGCCGACGACGCGCATGCCTTCCATCAGCGGGCCTTCGATGACGAGGAGCGGGCGGCCCAGCTTGACGCGGGCCTCCTCGGTGTCGACGACGACGTGGTCGTCGATGCCCTTGACCAAGGCGTGCGAAAGGCGGGC
>CALPIW020000053.1 GCA_943323725.2 Polynucleobacter meluiroseus
GGGCGACGGCTACGGCCATCTCCTCGTCGCGGCGGGCCGTGCGCACGTCGTGGCCGATCCAATCATGAATCCGTGGGACCTCGTCCCCGTGCTGCCCGTCCTGCGTGGCGCCGGCGCGGTCGTGACCTCCTGGGAAGGCGGCGATCCCGTCAAGGCCGGCAACATCATCGCCGCGGCGCCGAAGCTGCACGCGGAAGTGATGCGGACGCTGCGCGACTGAGCGCGGCTCAGAGCCGGACCTTCAGCGAGCGCCCGTGGGCGTCGAGGTTCTCCATGCGGGCGAACGCGTCGACCACGCCGGCCGCCTTCTTGAGCGAGGCCGGGGAGTATTCCACGAGGCTCGTGCGGCGGAGGAAGTCGGCGACGCGCAGGCCGCTGAAGAAACGTCCCGTACCGCCGGTCGGCAGCGTGTGGCTCGGACCGGCCGTGAAATCGCCGAGCACCGTGGGCGTGTGGTGGCCGAGGAGGATGGCGCCGGCGGTGGTGATGCGGGCGGACAGCGCCTTCAGCTTGGCCGGGGCGACCATCAGTTCGAGGTGTTCCGGGGCGACGAGGTTGGCCGCTTCGGCCGCGTCCTCGATCTTCGGGACCAGGATGGCGCAGACCTTGGCGTCGAGCGCCTTGCGGATCTTCTCGCCGTGCGTGAGGGAAGCGGACTGCGCTCGGGCGGCCGCGAGGCACTGCTTCGCGAAGGCTTCGCTTTCCGTGACCAGGTAGAGCTTCTCCTTGCCGCTGCCGTGTTCGGCCTGGGCGCAGAGGTCGGCCGCGACCCATTCCGGGCGCGCGGTGCGGTCGGCGATGATCATCACTTCGCTCGGGCCGGGGAGGAGGTCCACGCCGACGAGACCGAAGACCTGGCGCTTCGCCTCGGTCACGAACGTGTTGCCCGGGCCGAAGATCTTGTCGACCGGCGCGATGGTGCGCGTGCCGAGGGCCATCGCCGCGACGGCTTGGGCGCCGCCGACCGCGTACACTTCCGTGACGCCGCAGAGGTAGAGCGCGGCGAGGATGTCCGGGTTGATCTTGCCGTCCGGTCCGGGCGGCGTGCAGGCGCAGAGTTCGGGGACGCCGGCGACCTTCGCGGGCAGCGCGGTCATCAGGACCGTCGACACGAGGGGCACTTGGCCGCCGGGGATATAGAGGCCGCAGCGACGGATCGCGTGGTGGCGTTCGCCGACCGTGGCGCCGTGCGGGTTCTGCGCCGTCCAGCCTTGGGGCAGCGTGCGCGTGTGGAAGGCCGTGACGCACTTCGCCGCTTCGTCGAAAGCTTTCTTCTTCGCCGGCGCGAAACCGGCGGCCGCGCGGCGGAGTTCCGCGAGCGGGATGCGCTGGCGCGCGGCGGTAAGTTTGGCGCGGTCGAACTTCGCCGTGTAGGCGAGCACCGCGGCGTCGCCGCGGCGTTTCACGTCGGCGATGATGCCGGCCACCGCGTCGCGGACGTCGGGGGAGGCTTCGCCCGTGCCGACGAAGGCGCCGAGTTTGGCGCGGAAGTCTTTGGCGCGGAGGCGGAGGAAGGTCATGGGCTCAGAAGGAAGGGAAATCGAAAAGCCCCGGGGTCAAGGCCGGGTTCACCTTGACCTCGTCGTAGGTCACTTCGCCGGACTTCTTGCCGTCGACGTAGATCGTCTCCTTGGCCGGGAAGCTGACACCGTCGACCTTCGCCAGCGACTCGACCTGCTGGCGCTGCAGTTCGCCCTTGGGGGTGGCTTGGTCGGACGCCACGAGCACGAAGCTGGTGGCGTCGAAGTGGCGCGTGATCCGCAGGCCGCTGCCGTAGGCGTATTCGATCGCGTGGGTCTTGCGGCCGGCGATTTCGGACGGGCCGCGGTAGGTCGCCGTGCCGAGTCCGGCCGGCGGCGCGGCGAAGAAGGCGAGGTCGTCGAGAGCCATGTCCCGGAGCTTCTTGAATTCCTCGTAGGGTACCGGGCGGATGGAGCGAGGGGAGAGGGCGTCGGCCTTGGAGCTCGTCCAGCCTTCGAGGCGGCCGGCGCAGACGGCGGCTTCGGTGCCGCGGTCGCGGTCGGCGGTGCTCTGCAGGCGGTAGCCGCCGGCGGCGAGGGTCAGCGTGGTCGCGTTGAGCGGCCGGCTCTTCTCGTCGTAGGCCGTGAAGACCAGCCGGAGGGACTTCACCTTGTCCAGGTCGGCCGGGTCGGCGGCGAGGGCCGCGCGCGCCTTGGCGATGATCGTCGTCGCCGTCAGGGGCGGGTCTTCGGCCGCGAGCAGGCCGGTCGCGGCGAGCAGAAGCGTCGCCACCAGCGCGGCGTATCGGCGGAACAGGACCATGGGAGGCCGATGTTGGGCGGGGGTGCCTGCTTGGCAAGCATCAGGAGGGGCGCCGCCCGCTCCGGACGGTTCAGCGTTCGCCCGTGGCCTTGAGCAATCCCGCCACGTCGCAACGGCCTTCGTAGAGGGCCTTGCCGACGATCGCGCCGACGAGATTCGGGTAGGCCTTGGCCATCTCGGCGAGGCGCGCCACGTCTTCGACGCCGGATACGCCGCCGGAGGCGATCACGCCGCAGGGGCAGGCCTTGAGCACTTCCTCGAGGGATTTCCAGTTCGGACCCGTGAGCATGCCGTCCGTGGCGATGTCGGTGTAGATCACCGTCGAGACGCCGAGTTCGCCGGCTTCCTGGGCGAACTCCGTCGCCTTGAGGGCCGTCACGGCCGTCCAGCCTTTGACGGCCACCAGTCCGTCCTTGGCGTCGATGCCGACCGCGAGGCGCGGGCCATGGGACTTCGCCATCTCGCGGAGGAAAGCGGGGTCGGTCGCGGCGCGCGTGCCGATGACGACGCGGCTGGCGCCGGCTTCGTAGGCGGCTTCGGCCGTCGCGCGGTCGCGCATGCCGCCGCCGAACTGGATCTGCGGGCCGAGGGCGGCGATGCGCTTCAGGACCGGGAGGTTGAGCGGCGCGCCGCCGAAGGCGCCGTCGAGGTCGACGACGTGGATCCACGACGTGCCCGCCTGGGCGAAGACGATGGCCGGTTCGACCGGGTCCTTATAGTAGTCGGTGCGGGCGTCGTCACGGCCTTGGCTGAGGCGGACGCAGCGACCGCCGCGGATATCGATGGCCGGATAGGCGAGCATGGAGGTCAGGAAGCTTTCTTCTTCGCCGCCGCCACCGTGACCGGCTGCTCGCCGCGGATGGCTTCGGCCGTCACCGTGAACTTCGAGCCGGGAGCGGCTTCGGGCAGCGCGTACATCGTGTCGAGCAGCACGCCTTCGAGGACGGAGCGGAGGCCGCGGGCGCCGGTGCCGAGGGCCAGCGCCTTGTCGGCGGCGGCTTCGAGGGCTTCGCGCGTGAATTCGAGGGACATGCCCGAGAGGGCGAAGAGCTTGCGGTACTGCTTCGTCGCGGCGTTACGCGGTTCGGTCAGGATGCGGATGAGCGCCTCGCGGTCGAGCGGCTCGAGGACGGAGATGACCGGCAGGCGGCCGACGAACTCCGGGATCATCCCGAAGGAGAAGAGATCTTCCGGCTGGAGACCGGCGACGATCTGTTCGGCCGAGAGGGAAGGGGCGTCGTTGCGCGGAGGGACGAAGCCGAGGGACTTCGCGCCGCCGCGGCGAGCGATGATGCGGTCGAGGCCCGCGAAGGCGCCGCCGCAGATGAAGAGGATGTCCGCCGTGTCGACGCGGATGCACTGCTGCTCCGGGTGCTTGCGACCGCCGGCGGGCGGGACGTTGCAGACCGTGCCCTCGAGGAGCTTCAAGAGCGCCTGCTGGACGCCTTCGCCCGAGACGTCGCGGGTGATGGAGGCTGAGTCGGACTTGCGGCCGATCTTGTCGATCTCGTCGATGAAGACGATGCCGCGCTGGGCGCGTTCGACGTCCATGTCGGCGGACTGCAGGAGGCGGAGGATGACCGTCTCGACGTCGTCGCCGACGTAGCCGGCTTCCGTGAGGGTCGTCGCGTCGGCGATCGCGAACGGCACGTCGAGCATGCGCGCGAGCGAGCGGGCGAGGAGCGTCTTGCCCGTGCCCGTCGGACCGATCAGCAGCACGTTGCTCTTGTCGAGCTCGACGTCGGCGAGGTCGCCGGCCTGGTCGGCGGTCGCCGGCTTCTGGCGGTCGTTGAGGCGCTTGTAGTGATTGAAGACCGCGACCGAGAGGACCTTCTTCGCGTGGGCCTGGCCGATGACGTGGGCGTCGAGCTCGAGGCGCAGCTGCGTGGGCGGGATCAGCTTGATCGGCGCCAGCGGGAGCTTGGCCGGGGCTTCCTGCATCGCGGGGCCGCCGGCGGCGGACGCGGCCGGCTTGCCGTCGCGGGTCTTCTCGCGGTCGAGGAGGCGGCCGCAGGTGCTCACGCAGGCGTCGCAGATGCCGACACCGCCGGGTCCGGCGATGAGTTTGCCGGCCTGCGCGGCGGGCTTGCCGCAGAAGGAGCAGCTCTCGGCGCGATCGCCGGCCATCGGCTTAGGCGCGGCCCGACTTGGGCGCCACGACGTGGTCGACGAGGCCGTAGGCCTTCGCCTGTTCGGCCGTCATGTAGAAGTCGCGGTCGGAATCGCGCATCAGGTCCTCGGGCGTCTTGCCGCTGTGCTTGGCGAGGACGTGGTTGAGCGTGTCGCGCCAGCGGAGGATCTCCTTCGCGGCGATCGAGATGTCGGACGTCTGGCCGCCCGCGCCGCCGCTCGGCTGGTGGATCATCACGCGGCAGTTCGGGAGCGCGTGGCGCTTGCCCTTGGTGCCGGCGGCGAGGAGGACGGTGGCCATGCTGGCCGAGAGGCCGATGCAGTAGGTGTTCACCTCGCACGTGAGGAAGTTCATCGTGTCGTAGATCGCCATGCCCGCGGTGATCGAGCCGCCCGGGGAGTTGATGTAGATCGAGATGTCCTTCTTCGGGTCCTCCATCTGCAGGAAGAGCAGCTGGGCGATGACCGCGTTGGCCACGTCATCATAGATCGGCGAGCCGATGAAGATGATGCGGTCCTTGAGCAGGCGGCTGTAGATGTCCCAGGCTCGCTCGCCGCGGGCGTCGCGTTCGACGACGTTAGGAATGATGTAGGACATGGTGGTGCGAGAAGGACTGTGCCCGGAACGGGCGAAATCTCAACCTCAGGCGGCGACTCCGCCGGCGAGGACGGCGTCGAGGGCCTTGTTGAGGAGGGCGTCGCGGCGGAGTTCGGCGAGGCGCTGGCGGTCCTTGACCAGCTTTTCGGGCTGGGTCTGGCTGGCCTGGGCGGCCTGCATGATCGCGGAACCGAGCTCTTCGCGGGACACCTCGAGCTTCAGCTCTTCGGCGATGCGGGAGAGGACGAACTGGGCGCGGACGCGGAGGGCGGCGGCCTTCTTGGCTTCGGCGAGGATGTCGTCGCGCTGGGTCTCGAGCTCTTCGGGCTTGGTGCCGCTGCGCAGGCGCATCTCGGCGTACTGGTAGAAGAGGCCCTGGGCGACGGACATGACGGCGGATTCCGGCAGGGGGAATTCCTGGCCGGCGAGGAGGGCGTCGACGGCCTTTTCGCGGCGGGCGGTCTCGGCGGCCTGCTTCTTGGAGCCTTCGATGCCCTTGCGGAGCTGGTCGCGGAGGTCGGCTTCGTCCTTCACGCCGACGGCCTTGCAGAAGGCTTCGTCGACCTTCGGGATCTCCTTGCGGCGGACTTCGCTCGCGGTGATCGCGTAGCTGACCTTCTTGCCGCGGAGGGCTTCGCGCTCATGCGTGGCGGGAAAGACGTACTCGGCCTGGGCGGTGCCGTTGGCCTTGAGGCCGATCACGGCCTGGGCGATGGCGGGGACGGCGACGGCGGCGCCTTCGGCCCCGGCTTCTTCCCAGGTGGATTCGGCGCTGCCGTAGGACTTGGCCTCGGCGTCGAGCTCGCTGACGGGCTTGCCGTCGACGGTGCCGACGTAGCCGATGCGGACGTAATCACCCTTGGCGGCGGCGTCTTCGGTCTTCTCGTAGCGGGCGCGCTGCTCGAGGATCTTCTGGAGGTGCTGGTCGATGTCGGCTTCGGCGACGGTCACTTCTTCGACCGGGACCTTGACGGCCTTCCAGTCGGGGGTCTTGAAGTCAGGGACGACGTCGACTTCGTAGCGGAAGACCGCGTCGGCGCCGGAGCCGGCTTCCTTCTGGACGTCGGCGACGGTGTAGATGGTGAAGGACTTCTCCTGCTGGATGCGTTCGTAACCCTGGGAGAGGAGGCGCTGGCTGACTTCGTCGGCGATCTGCTTGGCGTACTTCTGACGCACCACGGCTTCCGGAGCCTTGCCCGGACGGAAGCCGGGGAGGGCGGCCTCGCGGGAGAAGCCCTTGACGACTTCCTTCTCGGCGGCGGCGACGGTCGCGGCGGGGACCGTCACGGTGACGGAGCGGCGGGTCGGGTTAGTTTCTTGGATTTTGATGTCCATGGTATGTATAAAGGGAGGGAGGCCCCCGGTCGGTGGTCGTCGCGGGGGGAAGGGCCGAGCAAATAGAACTACCCCCCACGGTCAACAGCGGAGGCGGGCCTTTTCAGGCCTTTTCCGCCAGCCTTTTGCGCAGGTGGGGCAGGACGCAGCGGGGGACGAAGGCGGCGGCCTGGGAGAGCTTGTGGCGGGCGATGTCCTTCACGAAGCTCGAGGAGGTCACGAACTGGTCCTGGCTGGGCATCAGGATGACGGTCTCGATCCCGGGGGCCATCAGGCGGTTGGCGTGGGCCAGGTCGAATTCGAACTCGAAATCGCTGAATTTGCGGAGGCCGCGGATGATGGCGGCGGCCTTGTGGCGGTGGGCGAACTCGACGGTCAGGCCTTTGAGTTCGAGCACCTTGACGTTGCGGATGCCCTTGCAGGCCTCGCGCGCCATGCCGAGGCGTTCTTCGACGGAGAACCAGGGGCTCTTGCTGTCGCTCGGCGCGACGGCGACGATGACGTGGTCGAAGAGCCGGGAGGCGCGGCGTAGGACGTCCAGATGCCCGAGCGTGACCGGATCGAAGGTGCCGGGATAGACGGCGGTGCGGAGGGCTCGGGGCATCGTTTTCCTGTTGCGGCTCACTCTCGGTCGGGAACATCCTTTCCGCAAGCCCGCATGCATATTCTTCGGCATCTCCCTAATATCCTGACCGCGGCCCGTCTGCCGGCCATCTTCCTGATCACGGTCTGGACTTACTGGGCCGGCCCTTGGGCCAGCGCGGCGCTCGCTTTGTTCATCCTGGCGGCCTTGACCGACATCTTCGACGGCTGGATCGCCCGCAAACTCAACGCGGTCACGGACTTCGGCCGCCTGATGGACGCCTTGGTCGACAAGATCTTCATCCTCGGACTGCTCATCGGCCTCGCCGCGATCGACTGCCTGCCGGTCACGCGCTGGAGCGACGCCGGCGAGCCCCTGTCGCCGGACGCTTCGACGGTCCTCTATACGTCCTTCGGCGTGATGCTCATCGTCATCCGGGAATTCCTGATCACCGGCCTCCGCCTCGTCGCCGCCGCCTCGGGCCAGGTCCTCGAGGCCGAGGGTCTCGGCAAGATCAAGACGTTCCTGCAGATCCTGGCCATCGGTCACCTCATCGGCCTGCGCGCGTACGAGTCGCACTGGAAGCTCTCGGCCGAATGGCATCAGCGCTGGGAGGTCATCATCATGGCCTTGTTCTGGCTGTCCGTCGCCCTGACCGTGTTCTCGGGCCTCAGTTACCTCATCCGGCATCGCCGTCATCTGCCGGGCCTGGCCTCATGATCGTCCAGATCGCGACGCTCGGTCCGCTCGGACGCCTCAAGGCGCCGGGCACGTGGGGCTCCGCGGCCGGGTTGCTGTGGTGGGCGCTCGTCGTGCGTTACGCGCATCAGAAAGGCGGCCCGCATGAGTTCATCTTCGATTCGCTCGTCGTCCTGACCGCGATCCTGTTGTGCGGCGTGGCCGCCGCGTTCATCGGCAAGAAGGATCCGTCCGAGGTCATCCTCGACGAGTTCGCCGCGATGCCGCTGGTCTTCCTCTTCAATCCGCACGTCTACGGCGGGGCGACTTCGTTCGTCTTCGTCCTGCTCGGCTTCCTGTTCTTCCGCCTCTTCGACATCACGAAGCCCTTTGGCATCAAGGCGCTCGAGAAGCTGCCCGGAGGTTTCGGCATCGTGCTCGATGACGTGATGGCCGCGATCTACGCGAACCTGGCTTTGCAGGCCGTCTCCCGGCTCTGGGCGTTGCTTGTCTGATGGCCGTGCGCTTCGCTCCAGCTCACACCGCGGTCGTCCGTATCACGGGCGAAGACGCGGCGGCTTTCCTGCAGGGTCAGTGCACGGCGGACCTGCGCGGCGTCGCGCTGACCGATGCGCTCTGGCTGAATCGCAAGGGCCGGGTGCTCGCGCACACGGTCGTCGCCAAGGAAGCCGATGGCTCGTCCCTTTTGCTCTGCCCGCACCTTGCGGCGGAGGCGCTCATCGCGGTCGTGACCGCCAATGTCATCGCCGACGACGTCGTCGCGACGGACGAAACCGCCCGATGGCAGCGCTACGTCGCCTGGGGCGCGGAGCCCGCCCTTGCCGACGCGA
>CALPIW020000054.1 GCA_943323725.2 Polynucleobacter meluiroseus
CGGAAAGCGCCAAGCACGGCCTTGGCCCATTCGGCTCCGGAGCCGTCGATCCGCGCACGCGCGGCCTCGAGGTTCGCTTCGCGGCGACCCGCATCGAAGATGGGGAGATCGATCGCCGGAGTGAGACTCCAGAAACCCGCGGCACCCCGACCGATCTGCGAAGCGGGGTCGGCCTGCCAGCCGGCCTGGCCGGTGAGCGTGACGGAAGGATAGAAGTCCGCGCGGGCCGCGCCCTCGCGGGAGACCGCGGCGTCGAGACGCGCGGCGGCGGCGGCGAGGTCGGGGCGACGCAGCAGGAGCTCAGACGGCACGCCGGCTCCGAAGCCGGGCATCGCGGCGACGCCTTGGGCGATCGGGAGGCTTTCGCCGGGAGCGGCGCCGATGAGGGCGCGCAGCGCGTTCTCCGCGGCGGCGACGCGACGGCGGCCGAGGCCTTCGTCGACCTTGGCCTGAGCGGCGGCGAGACGCGCGGAAGAAAGCGGGTCGGAGTCGATCAGTCCGGCGGCGACGGTCTGCTCGACGAGTTCCATCTCCCGGAGGCGCGTGGCGAATTCGGTCTCGAGGAAAGCGAGCTGCTCACGGGCGCCGCGGACGGCGAACCAGAGGCGGGCGACTTCGGCGGACAAAGCGAGGTCGGCCTGCGCGGCGGTGAACTTCGCGGCGCGGACGTCGGCTTCGGCGGCCTGCGACTTCGCGGCCTCGCGGCCCCAGATGTCGAGTTCCCACGAAGCCTTCGCGGCGACGGCGGTGACGTCCGTACGACGCGGGATGCCCGGAGGGAAACGTCCGTTGGCGACCGAGATGCGGGAAGCTTCCTGGCCGGCGGCGAGGGAGAGCGCCGGCTGGTCGCCGGCGTCGGCGGCCTGCAGCAAGGCGACCGCCTCGCGCTGACGCGCGCGGGCGAGCGCGAGGTCCGGGCTGCCCTTGCGGGCGCGGGCGAGGAGATCGAGCAGCGCAGGATCGCCGAACGCTTCGGCCCACTTCGCGTCGGCGACGACTCCGGCCTGCGAGAACGCGGCGGGCGCGGTCGGCGCGGACGGCTTGACCGCCGGATCGTGCGCACAGCCCGCGAGGGCGAGCGCCGCGAGCAGGAACGACTTATTTGCCCGGCGCATCTTGGGAGGCGTCGATATAGACATCCATCTGCTGGCCGACGAAGAGCGCGCGGCCCGTCGGGCGGTCGAACTGGTAGATCACCTGCAGGACGCGCGTGTCGACGCGCTCGATGCTCGCGCCGGTGAGGGAGGTCTTCGGGATGACGAAGGGCTCGATGCGGACGAACTTCAGCGCGATGGAGCGATCCAGGCCGCCGGCGAGGGAGCTCTCGCCCTTCAGGTAACCCTTGGCCGGCAGGCCTTCACGCATGCGCGTGGCGAGCTGCTCGTCGACGTCGCAGCGGATCTGCAGGCGCGTGATGTCGCCGAGGACGACCGGGGCCTTGGCGCCGGCCGCGACGAACTCGCCGGCACGCACGCCGACTTGCAGCACCGTCGCGTCGATCGGTGAGCGGAGCACGAGGCGGTCGAGGAGGACGGAGGTCTGGTCGAGCTGGGCCTGGGCGAGCGCGAGCTTCGCCTGCGCTTCCTTGGCGGCCATCTGGTAGGAGAGCAGGTCGGCGGCAGAGACCGCGCCGCTGTCCTTGATGCCGGTCCAGCGACGGGCGGCGTCGGCGGCGCGTTCGGCCGTGGCGGCCGCGGCGTCGACGGCGGCCTTCTGCACGGCGTGCTGGGCGCGGAGGTCGCGGTCGTCGAGCGTGAGGATCGGATCACCGGCCTTCACCTTGTCCCAGACCTTCACGTGGACCTTGGCGACCGTGCCGGAAGTCGGCGAACCGAGGAGCGTGTTCTCGGCGACGGCTTCGATCAGGCCCGCGGCGGCGATGAGGCCGTCCTTGTCACGGGTGGCCGGTTCGTAGGGCGGCGGCTTGATCGGTGCTTCGGTGGCCGTGCCGCGAGTGAGCTGCAAGGCGGCGCCGGCGCCGGCGAGGGCGAGGGCGAAGAGCAGGATGCGTTTCTTGAACATAAGGGGAATCAGAGGTGCGTCGTGTCGAGGAGCTTCGGGTCGTCGACCACGCGGCTGATGCGGCCGTCTTCCATCTCCGCGATGCGGTCGGCGAAACGGAAGATACGGTGGTCGTGCGTCACGACGACGACGCAACGTTCGGGCGAGCGGGACAGGTCGCGGACCATCTGCATGATCTGGGCGCCGGTGTCCTTATCGAGGGCCGAGGTCGGTTCGTCGCAGATCAGGAGCGGCGGCTCGTGCACGAGGGCGCGGGCGATGGCGACGCGCTGCTGCTGGCCGCCCGAGAGCGCGTTGGGGCGGCCTTCCTCGCGGCCTTTGAGGCCGACCTTGTCGAGGATCGCCAGGGCGCGCGCGTGGGCTTCGTCGAAGGGACGTCCCTGGATGAGCAGCGGCACCATCACGTTCTCGACGACCGTGAGCGTCGGGATGAGGTTGAAGGACTGGAAGACGAAGCCGAGGTTCTGGCGGCGGAAAGTCGTGAGCGCTTCCTGGCCGAGACCGTCGAGGCGCTGGCCGAAGACCTCGACCGTGCCGGCCTGCGGGGTGAGCGTGCCCGCGATGACGGAGAGCAGCGTCGTCTTCCCGCAACCGGACGGGCCCACGAGCATGATGAGCTCGCCGCGGCGGGCTTCGAAGTCGGCCTGCTTGAGGGCGACCACGCGGTTCTCCGGCGTGCCGAAGAACATGTCGACGCCGGTGGCGCGGACGGCGACGGTGTGGGCTTGGTGGCTCATCCGCGGAAGACGGAGGCGGCGTCGACGCGCGACACCTTGATGATGCCGATGACGGCGGAGACGAAGCTGATGCCCAGCACGAGGGCGAACGTCGCCCAGAGGATCTGCGGGAACATCACGAACGGCGGCATGCCCTTCTCGATCATCACGCGGCCGATGGCCTGCGCCATGCCGGCCCCGAGGCCGAAGCCGATGAGACCCGCGGTGAAGGCCTGCACGAAGAGCATGCGCGCGATGACGCCCATGCCCGCGCCCATCGCCTTGATGGCCGCGAAGTACTTCAGGTTCTCGAGCACGAAGGAGTAGAAAGTCTGGCCGGAGATCGCGATGCCCACGAACAGGCCGAGCAGCACCGCGGTGCCGAAGGAGAACGGGATGCCCGTGTTGGTCCAGAACCACCAGAAAGTGTTACGGGCCAGGCTGCGCTCGCCCCAGCTCCAGATCACCGTGTCGGAAGTCCAAGCCTTGAGACCCGTGGCGCGTTCGATGCGGTCGCAAAGCTCGGCGGGGGTCACGCCCTTCTGCGGCTCGACGAGCATGAAGCTCAAAGTACGGCGGGCGCCGAGGGTGTAGCCCTTGGCGCGGTCATAGGTAGTGTAGACGAACGGTCCGCCGGTGAACGCACGCTTCACCTTACAGATGCCGACGATGCGGGCCTGGATATCGTTGATCTCGAACGTGTCGCCGACCTTGAGCGGCGTGTTCTTGGGCTTCCCGTCGGGACCGACGCCCATGCGGCCCATCAGCGCGGCGCCCCATTCGTCGACGATGACGGTGTCCGGAAGGCGGAGGTCTTCGATGCGTCCCTGCGTGAGGACGGCCGGCGCGCCGGCGAAGGTGTCGGCGTCGATGCCGACGAGCGTGATCAGCTTGAAGTTACCGTCCTGCATGCGCGCCTGGACGAAGGACGTATGGAGCGGCGCGGCCCAGGCGACCCCGTCGACGGAGCGGACGCGGCCGAGGTCGGTGTCGCGGAGCGGCTTGGCGTCGTTGACCTGCTCGACCATCGGGTCGCTGACCCAGACCTGCGCGCGGATGTTGACCATCGGCGTATAGGTCCAGCTCATGATCCCGAAGAAGACCGAGCTCTGCTGGGCCATCAGGAGCGCCGAAAACGCCAGGCCGCAGAGGAGCATCGCCAGCTTGGCGCGGTCTCCGAAGAGCATGTTGAGGGCGAGGCGATACATCGGAGACGGCGGACGGGGACAGTCTCACCTGAACAAGCCCTGCGTCAACGGGAAGTCAAACGGCCCGGACATTGTCCGGGCCGTCGTGACCGAAACGTGACGGGGACGCTTACGGGGCGACCGGAGCGGTGGCGCCGACCTTGAACATCAGCGTGCTCTTGAAGAAGTCCGGGCCCCAGGAGGCGTTGACGGACCAGGCGGCGACGAGGAGGAGCAGCGCGAGCGAGAAACAGCGGACGACCTTGGCCTTGTCTTCGCTCTTCGCGCCGGCGTGCAGGAGGCCGACCGCACCGAGGGCGAAGATCGGGTGGAACCAGGAGATCGGCTTGGCCGTGTAGAACAGGGCGACGATGCCGACGACGAGGTTGATGTCGACGAGGACGGCGACGATGCGCTGCAGGACGGGCTTCGGGCCCTTGGTCAGCGCCACGACGATGACGGCGAGGACCAGGACGAGGAGGAGGGATCCGTAATGCTTGTGGGCGGTGAGGAGCGGAGACATGACCCTAACTTGGGCGCTGCTCGCGCCGATTCAAGCCCTCCCGCAGATTTTCAGCGGTCTTCCGGGAAAAGATACCGGAAGAACCAGGCGGCCAAGGCGGCGCCGAGGAACTGGACGCCGACTTCGGCCAGGACGCGCGGCGCGATCTTGGCGAGGTAGACCGTCTCGGTGACGAAAGCCTTGGTACCCTCCAGGCCCTCCGAGAGCGCGGCGCAGGCTCCGAAAAGCGACGAGGCGAGCGACGAGGCCGGATTGATGGACGACCCGAAATCACTGAAGATGCCCGCCACGCCGAGAGCGGCCAGGGCGATCGCGAATCCATAGTAGCTGTTACCCGCGGTCAGCCGGGACGTGCCGACCGTCAGCACGACGAACGCGAAGAGGAAGGTGCCGAGCAGCTCGACGGTCGCGGAAGCCAGGAAGCCTTCGAAGGCGGGCGAGCCGAGCGCGTCCACGGCGGCCTTGGCGCGTTCCGTGTCGTGACCGACCAAGGCGCCGGCGACGAGGGCCGCGGCGAGCGCGGCGACCAACTGGACGCCGAGGAAGGCGCCGAGCGCCCGGGTGCCGATCCGGCCACGGAGACGGAAGGCCAGCGTGACGGCCGGGTTGTAATGGGGGAGCGAGATCGGCGCGCCCATATAAAGGAGCGCGCAGAGCAGCGCGGCGACCGGCAGGGGCCCGCCGCTCACGAGGACGGCGAGGCACAGGAAGAAGGTACCGACGGCCTCGACGAGGAGCTTGTTCCGCATCCGGTTACTTTCTCCGTTCCAAGGTAGGTCTCAAGCGCGGAGTCTTCAACGCGCGCCGCCGGCGGTCAGCCAGTTCTCGCTGAACGCGGCCATCTCCTCGAAGCCGGGCAGCCGGCGCGTCTTGTAGCGCAGCTCGCGCGACGCCTCTTCCTGCGCCGCATAGAGCGAGGTGAGCGTGGCGTGCAGCGGGGTCTTCTGGTTCTTATGGTCGACGAGCCAGAAGCCGACCTGTTCGCCGGCCACGACCTCGTTGTTGTAATACTGCCAGAAGAGGACCATCGCCGGCTTCCAGGAAAGGAACTTCGTGAGGATCTCGCGGTTGCGTTGCTCGTGCTTCGCGCCGTCGCCGCCGCAGGCCTTCCAGGAAAGCCCGCATTCGCCGATGAAGACGCGCTTCGCCGGCAGGCCCGCCTTGGGCGGCAGCTGGGCGTTGACGTAATCCAAGGTGGCCCGGACTTCTTCGGCCGGCAGCAGCTGGCAGTCGTAGGCGGAGTAGGAGACGAAATCGACGGCGAGCTTCGGCAGCACCGCGTTGACCATGCGCTGGCGGCCGTCCTTCATCGCGTCGCGGACGCGGTTCACTTCGGCGTAGGTGTAGACCCGGCACTTCGTATAGGGCACCTCGGCGCGCGCGTCGTCGACGGCCTTCTGGCGGAGCGCGAACCATTCGATCATCGCGGCGATCCGTTCGGGCGGCGCATCCTTCTTCACGTCCTGGCCGGGGAGCAGGTACCAGTCGCCCTCCCAGTGTCCGATGAAGAAAGTCTTCCCCGCCGTGTCGTAACGCGTGAGCAGATCCTTGGTGAAGAGATACATCGCGTTGTATTCGCGACGGCGCAGCTCCGGCGTGATCCCCTTGGTCCAGGCGTCGTTGGAACGATACCACACGACGTAGTGCGTGAACGGCATCGCGATGTACGGCGACAGCTGGCCGCCCGAGACGGCGTCGATCTTGAGGATGCGCGAGCCCATCGCCGAGATGCCCTTGGCGGCTTCGAGCACCGCCGGGTCCTTGGTGAACTTGTACGCCGGGCCGAAGGCCTGCGTGCCGACGACCTGCGGGAACGCGTCGGGCATCGTCGGGACGGCCGGCAGCGGCGTCATCTCGAGCTGCTGCGCGGGCCGGTTCTTCTGCGCGGTCAGGATGGCCGGGAAAAGCAGGAAGACTCCCAGAAGGAGGCGGAGGGTTGGACTCATGGGGCGGACCTCAGGGCGAGGGACTTGTATTGTCCGACTATGACACGCTTCCTTCAAGCCCGTTCCCACCCACACCATGAACACCACCCAAGCCACCCTCGCCGCCGTGCTCCTCGCCGTCGGCGTCCACACCCACCTCGTCGCCGCTCCCGCCAAGGAGGCCGGCGCGGCGGACGACCCCGATCACGCCCGCCTCGTCGCCGCCCGGAAGACGACGTTGGAACTCCCCGAAATCGCCGCGGCCGAACAGCAGGCCAAGGCTGACCGCGCCCTCACCACCAAGGCCTACGCGGAATACAAGATGGCCCGGAAGCGCTCCAACGACTCCGAGGCGGCCTACCGCAAGGCCTACGACGAGGCGCTCGGCAAGGTCGACCCGGCGGCCCCGGCGCTCCAGGAGAAGGAGCGAGCCGCCTTCCGCGAGCGCATGCTCAAGGCGCGCACGGCCAAGAAGGGCGGCGCGAAGAAGCCGACCGCCAAAGATGACGAGGCCGACGACGAACCGGCGACCGACGAGAAGGACGACGAGTGAACCCCGCGCGACCCGCCGACCGGCGGGTCGCTTATTTGGGGAGCGCGGCGACGAACGCCGCCCAGATCTCCTCGATCGGCTCGAGGCCGACGGAGACGCGCAGCAGGTCGGGATCGAGCCCCGCGGCGCGGATGCCCGCCCTGCCCTGCTCGGTCGTCACTTCTTCGAAATGCGCGAGCCACAGGAACGGTGCGGCCAAGGTATAGCGAAGCCCGAAGCTGGGGCCCTTGCCGACGGCGAGACGATCGTAGACCGCGCGCATGTCGCCGCGCAGTTCAATGGTGATGAGCGCGCCGGCGCCGGCGCCCGACCGGCGGACGCGACGATAGGCATCGGCCGTCGGCCCCTGGTCGGCGGTGCGCACGCGGGCGACCGCGGGATGCGCGGCGAGACGACGCGCGAGCTCGGCGGCATTGGCGGCGAGACGGCGCGTGACCTCTTCCATGCGGCCGATCTGCGCGGCGAGCGCGCGGAGGTCGAGCGCGTGCAAGGGCTCCAGTCGACGACGCGCGGCGGCGAGCAGCGCGGCGGCGTCGGCCCGGGCGGGATCGATGGCGAGCACGCCGGCCATGACGTCGCCTTCGGAGCCGGCGTATTTCGTGAGGCTCGAGACGACGACGTCGGCGAACGGCAGGACGTCGACCGAAGCGAGGCCGACGCTGCTCGGATCGAGGAGGAGCTTGGCGCCGTGCTTATCACAGAGGGCGCGGAGCGCCGGCAGGTCGGCGGTCTCGAGCTGCGGGTTGTTCGGGATCTCCGTGAGGACGCCGGCGACGTGGCCCGTCGCGAGGAGCCGTTCGACCGCGGCGAGGTCGCGCACGTCGGCGACGAAGTGATGCTTCGCGTCGCGCGCCTTCTCGAAGAGGCGCGCGGAGTCGACGTACAGCCACCCGAGCTGGATCCATTCGGTGCGGCCGCGCGGACGCTGCACGGCGTCGACGGCGGCGAGACCGGCGTCGACCGCGTTCATCCCGGCGGAGGCGATGAGGATGTCGGCCGGAGGCACGCCGGCGAGATACGGGGCCAGCGTGGCGCGGATCGTCGCGGTCGCGGCGGCGCCGTCGACGGGCGCTTCGCCGGCGAGCCAGGCTTCGGCCTGACGCGAGGAGATGAGCGTACCGGTGTGCTGCACCATCTTGGCGAGACGCAACGCGGCGTCGCCGGCGGGCGTCACGGCCAGCCACCAGTCGCCGACGGCGTCGAGCGAGGTCAGCGGCTCGCCGACGTGGTCGGCGAGGCGACGGGCGGCCGCTTCCGAGACGAGCGGGAAAAGTTCGCCGACGCGGCCGAGGCGGCGGGCGGCTTCCTGGGCGGCGCGCGCGACGAGCGCGTTGCGGACGAAACGCGGGTAGCCGGCGCGCAACAGGTTCCAGACCCGCGCTTCC
>CALPIW020000055.1 GCA_943323725.2 Polynucleobacter meluiroseus
AAGTTCCCAAGTGACTTCCTCGAGACCTCATGTCCTCAGGCCCTCCGGTCCTCATATTCTTGGGTCCTCAGGCCCTCCGGCCCTCGTGTCCTCCTATCCTCGAGCCCTCGCATGACGCTAATCCTTGACCAAGAGCCTTCCCTCCTCACTTTCCCCATGGTCCTAACCTCGTTAGGGCCACCGGAACCGCACCGCATGGCCCAACAAGACACCTGGACGAAAAAAGACCTGACCGGCATCGAAGAGCTTTCCCGCTCCGAGATCGAACTGCTCTTCCGCCAAGCCGACCAGTTCCTGCCCGCGCTCGCCCCGGGCAAGGGCCTCGACCTGATGAAGGGCCGCACGGTGGTGAACCTCTTCCTCGAGCCGAGCACCCGCACCCGCACGGCCTTCGAGATCTCGGCCAAGAAGCTCGGCGCCGAAGTGGTCTCGATCAACACGACGGCCTCCTCCCTGGTGAAGGGCGAGACCCTCCGCGACACGGCCGAGAACATCCGCGCGATGGGCGTCGACGCCATCGTGATGCGCCACTCCTCCGCCGGCTCGGCCCGCTACCTGGGCTCGGTCCTCGACATCTCGGTGGTCAACGCCGGCGACGGCGCCCACGAACACCCGACGCAGGCCCTGCTCGACGCCTTCACGCTCCGCCAGCGCTTCGGCAAGGTCGAAGGACTCAAGGTCACGATCCTCGGCGACATCCTCTTCAGCCGCGTCGCCCGCTCCAACATCCTCTGTCTCTCGAAGCTCGGCGCCCAGGTCACCCTCGCCGGCCCCGCGACCCTCGTCCCGGCCGCGCTGAAGGAAGCCTTCCCGCAGGTCCGCATCGTCCATGACCTGAAGGAAGCCCTCAAGGACTGCGACGCGGTCATGCTCCTGCGCATCCAGCACGAGCGCCAGACGACCACCCACTTCCCCTCGCTCGGCGAATACACCTCGCAGTTCGGCCTCAACGCCGAACGCGCCGCCTGGCTCAAGCCCGAGGCGATCGTGATGCACCCGGGCCCCATCAACCGCGGCGTCGAAGTCGAAAGCGAAGTCGCCGACGGCCCCCGCTCGGTCATCCTCGAACAAGTCCGGAACGGCGTCGCCGTGCGCATGGCCGTCCTTCACCTCTGCACCGGAGCCATCAGCCGATGAATCCCGCCGACAACTCCCCCCTCTGGATCCGCGGCGCCCGCGTGATCGATCCCTCCGCGCAGCGCGACGAAGCCAAGGGCGACGTCTTCGCCCTCGACGGCAAGTTCGTCGACCAGCTCTCCGCCGCCGACCAGGCCAAGGCCCGCGTCATCGACGGCACGGGTCTCGTGGTCGCTCCCGGCTTCGTCGACCTGAACTGCCGCCTCGGCGAACCGGGCCGTACGGCGCGCGAGACGATCCGCACGGGCACCCGCGCGGCCGCGGCCGGCGGTTTCACGACGGTGGTCACGATGCCCGACTCGCTCCCCGCGGCGGACAACGTCGGCACGATCCAACTCCTCCGCGAGATCTGCTCCCGCGACGCCGCCGTGCGCGTGCTCCCGACGGGCACCCTCACCAAAGGCCATGAAGGCAAGGCCCTCGCCCCGCTGGGCACGATGAAGAAGGCCGGCGTGGTCGCGGTCACCGACACGACCTCGGGCGTGCAGAACAACGAGATCATGCGTCGCGCGCTGGAATACGCCGCGATGTTCGACCTGGTCGTCCTCGACCATTGCCAGGACAGCAGCATGACCGACGGCGGCCAGATGCATGAAGGCGCCTGGTCCCTCCGCCTCGGCCTCCGCGGCCTGCCCCGCGCGGCCGAAGAGATCGTGGTCTCGAGCGACTGCCTGCTCGCCGAACTCACCAAGGCCCGCATCCACCTGCAGCACCTTTCCTCCGGCGGTTCCGCCGAGATCGTCCGCCGCGCCAAGGCGAAGCAGCTCTCGGTCACGGCCGAAGTCTCCGCCCTCCACCTGCTTCTCACCGACGCCGCGCTGGCGAATTACCCGACGAGCCTGAAGACGAATCCGCCCCTGCGCGAAGAAGCCGACCGCCTGGCGCTCATCGCCGCGCTGGTCGACGGCACGATCGACGCGGTCTGCTCCGACCACTCGCCCTGCACGGCCACCGAGAAAGACTGCGAGTTCGACCTGGCTCCGTTCGGGGCCGCGACCCTCGAGACGGCCTTCGCGGCCGCCCACACGGCGCTCGTCGCCGCCGGCCACGCCGACCTCTCGGTCCTCATCGCCCGCCTCACGCACGGTCCGGCCAAGGCCCTCGGCCTCGCCGCCGGCACGCTCAAGGTCGGCGCGCTCGCCGACCTGGTCATCCTCGACGCGAAGGCGGCCTGGACCCCTGCGAAGAGCGACCTGGTCTCGAAATCGGGCAACAACCCGCTCGTCGGCCGCGCCCTCACGGGTCGCGTCCGCGCCACGTTCGTCGGCGGCCGTCAGGTCTTCGGCGCCTAAGCGACGATGGATGAATTGACCCACGCCCTCGACGCCTTCGGGCCGTGGGACTGGGCATGCGTCGGCGCCAACCTCACGGCGGCGGTGCTCGGCTTCTTCGGCCTGCGCTGCTGGCGCGGGATGCCCGGCTTATCGGCGCCCCTCCCGGTCTCCGCCTCGAACGCCGCGCTCGGCGTGGTCACCGGCGTGATGGCCTTCACCGTGGTCTTCGGTCTCGTCCTCGCCGCCGCGGCCCAGGCGTTCTCCTCGCACTTCGGCATCGCCCAGGCCCACATGTTCACGGCGGCGTTCCTCGGCCAGTCCGCCGCCGCGCTCACGATGATCGCGATGGGCGCGCTCGTCCCGGAGACGTTGCGCTGGGCCCCGGACGTCATCGCCGACGAATCAGGCGAGAGCCCGCTGCGTCGCGCGGTGCGCGCCTTCAGTTTCTCGCGCCTGCTGCTGGCGCTGCTGATCCTCTTCGCCTTGGGCTTGGCCCTAGCGGCGGCTTGGAAAGGCGTGCACGTTGGGTGGACGCAGCTCTTCCAGCACGGCCTGGCCGGCGAACCCCCGGTGGACGCGCCGCAGGACATCGTCGACTCGGTGCTCAAGACGGACGTCGATAGCTGGCGCTTCGTCACGATCATCTTCGCCGTCACCATCGGCGCCCCGGTCATGGAGGAACTCGCCTTCCGCGGCATGCTCTATCCCGGCCTGCGCCGCCTGTTCGTCACGGGCTCCGCGCGCCACGAACGCTGGATCGCGGCCGGCCTCACGGGCGTGATCTTCAGCGCGGCCCATCAGAGCCCTTCCGCCGCCCTGCCGCTCTTCGGTTTCGGCGCCTTCATGTGCCTGGTCCGCGACCGCTACGGCCTGCTGACGTGCATGGCGGCCCATGCGTGCTTCAACGGCTGGAACCTCGCTTGGTTGAAACTGGCGCCCGCCGCCTCCACGCTCTGAAGCCATGGGCGCCCTCACGACTCTGGCGGACCGCTCGGTCGCGAAGCTGACCGAGGAGGAGATCATCCGCCGCGTGGTGCAGTCCCTCGCCGACGCCGCCCCGGCCTTTCCCGAAGGTCCCGGCGGTGATTGCGCCCACCTCCCGACGACGGGTGGCCGTTCCATCCGCGCCAGCACGATCGATTCGGTGATCCTCGGCCGCCACTTCGACGCGGCCTGCGACGGCATCCGCGCCGGCGCCAAGCTGGTGAACCGCAACCTGAGCGACCTGGCCGCGGCGGGCGCCGTGCCCTCCGACGCCTTGCTCTCGCTGGTGATCGGGCCGGACGTCGACGCGACGTGGCTGACCGACTTCGCCCATGGCGCCGGACGTGCGGCCGCCAAGGCCGGCCTCCGCATCGTCGGCGGCGACATCTGCCGCGGCGCCCACGGTTCGTTCCTCGGTACGCTCGCGGTCCAGGGCTTCGCCCACCGTATCCTGACCCGCAAGACCGCCGCCCCCGGCGACGCGCTCTTCGTGACGGGTCAGCTCGGTGGCTCTCTCTACGGCAAGCATCTCGATTTCTCCCCGCGTCTCGCCGAAGGCGAATGGCTCTGCGGTCACGGCGAAGTGACGGCCTGCACCGACCTTTCCGACGGCCTAGCCAAAGACCTCCCGGGCCTGCTAGGTCCGAAGCTCGACGCCCGCATCGACCTGGCTTCCCTGCCGGTCTCCGACGCCGCGAAGTCGCTCGCGAAATCCGACGGCAAACCGGTCCTCGAACACGCCCTGCAGGACGGCGAGGACTACGAGCTCCTGTTCGCGGTCAGCGCCGACCGCGCCGACCTGCTCGAAGCCTCCTTCCGCAAAGCCTTCCCGCTCACGCCGCTCACGCGCCTGGGCACGGTCGAAGCCGGCACGGGCTTGGCCCGCGATGTGGCGGACGGCGAACCGATCAAGGTCCGCGGCTTCGGTCACTTCGCCTGAGCCGCCGGCCCGCTCACATGCGGAAGCGACGGATCGCCACGAACAGCGCGAAGATGAAGGCCGAAGCGCCGAACGTGACCGTCACGGTCTCGTAAGTGGCGAGCAACTCGATCACCTGGTCCAGCAGCTTGACGGATTCCTTCGTGTCGCGTTCGGCCAGCACCAGCGCGGCGGTCGCGTTGTTCGCGGTGACCTCGACGTTCTTGTTGTCGGACTTCGTGCCTTCGTCCGTGAGCAGCACGACCGAAGTCTCGGCCGACTTCATGGCCGACTTATAAGCCTCGACGGAAGCCTGGACGCTGAGGGTCGTCGTGCGGACGCGCTCGGTCGTACCCTTGAGCTCATGGCTGAACCAGAGGCCGGCCAGCGAGACGAGGAGCGTCACGACGGCCATGCCGACGATGCCGATCTCGGCTTGGATGAGGTTGTTCTTGGCGGATCGACCGCGGCTACGCTGGGCGCACATGACGTTTTTTGTTTAAAGGTTGAGGGTGGCCTGGCCGTCATCCGGCTTGGGCGCGGCGGGCTTCGGGGCTCGTGGCTTCTTGGCGGGAGCCTTCTTCGCCGGCGCCTTCTTGGCGGCGGGCTTCTTCGCGCCCTTCTTGGGAGCGGCCTGCTTGGCCGGAGCCTTGGTCGGGGCGGCCTTCTTCGCGGCGGCGCCGGGCCGGCGACGGCGCTTCGGCTTCTTCTTCCGCGAGAAGAGGTTCTTCCAGGCGGGGGTCTTCTGCTTGTCCTTGTAACCGAGCTTACGGCGGATGTTCGAGGTGATCCAGTCGACGAGCTCCGGGGCGACGGCGCCGCAGAGGCCTTGGACGATCGCCTTGTTGAGCGAGGATAGTTCCCACTGGAACATCACGAAGTAGGCGATGACCGCGAAGATCGCGGCGGCGAGCACGTGGCGGAGGGAACGCTGCCAGCTGGCGTCGGCGGCTTCGTCGACGAGGAGACGTCCGACCATCGCGGCGGCGCCGATGAGGGCCACGATCCAGCCGCCGGCCTTGAACGCCAGCAGGGCGACCTGGAAATTATTGGCGACCGCCGCCACGCCCTTGACCGGGGCGGCCTGCGCCGCGGCTTCCGCGAGGACCAAGGCCAAGGTCATACGCGTCCCTCCCCGGCCCGGAGGCCGTTCCCCGCGGAACGGGGCGATGATGTGTGGAGTCGACGCAAGGCGAAGGAGTACCCTGGAGGATACGGTTCGTAAAAAGGGGAGGTTCAGCCTTGGGCCGGCCGCCTCCCCTCTCAACCCCTAATAATAAGGTTAATCTGACAAATAGGCCTTAAAGCGCCGCTTTTCGGGGCGGGCGGCCTTCGTCGACCTCGATATAGTCGAACATCGTGTCCACGCCGGCGTCGGCGGTCAGGCCGTTCTCCTTGAGGCGACGGACGAGCACTTCGTTGGCTTCGTCGCGCCAGCCGCGCTTGGTCATGAAGCCGTTCCAGATCTCGATGTCGTTCGTGGAAAGCTTGCGACCCTTGGCCTCGGCCCAGGCGAGGACCTCGTCCTGCGTCGCGACAGGATTCTGCAGCACCCAGACGCGGAGGTCGTCGTACTTGATGCCGAGATACTGGCAGCAACGGTCGTCGAAGGCCTTGCCGAGATTGTTCACGAAATCGGCATGCAGCCGACCGGCCGCGTGCAGGCGGATCTTCGAGACCAGGCGAGGAAGGTACACGAAACCACGGACGGCTTCGTAGGGGCTGAGGAGACCAGGAACGAGGGGCATGGTGGGAGGATAGATGAAGATGAAAGATGGATGATAAAGGATGGAAGATTAAAACCTGAGATGGGTGTCAGCGAATAGCGGTTGGCGGTTAGAAAAACAAGAGGCATAGGGGCCGCCGCAGGGCGGCCCAAGGTAGGGGCGTGGCTACGCCGCGCCCTCCCCCGAGAAGTGCACGATGAATCGTGCCCCTACCTTATCTTTACCTCCTGCCCTCCGGCCCTCGTGCCCTCCATTACCTTGCCCTCCAGCCTCTCCCTGCCTTTCCTATCCCCACCCCAAGCCCTGCCCCTACCCCTTCAAAAATGAAACTCCTCCTCGCCCTCCTCCTCGCTGTCACCGGGTTCGCGGCCGACGTCGCCAAGCCGGCCTTCTCGTCGGCTAAGTATGACAAGGACATCGCGGCTTTCGAATCGGCCGACAAAGCCACGCCTCCCCCTCAGGGCGCCCTGCTCTTCTCGGGCGCCAGCTCGCTACGTCTCTGGAAGACCGCCGCCCGCGACTTCGCCCCTTACCCGCTCATCAACCGCGGCTTCGGCGGGTCGAAGACCACGGAAGTGCTCGGTTACATCGATCGCATCACGCTGCCCTACCACCCGCGCGTGGTCGTCTTCCACTGCGGCAGCAACGACATCAACGCCGGTGACACCGCCGAGGCCGTGGTCGCCCGCGTGACCGAATACCATCGTCGCCTCCGCACGGAGAACCCCCATGCCCAGCTGGTGCTCCTCTCCACCACGCAGGCCCCGTCCCGTCGCACGAAATGGGCCGAGATGAAGAAAGCCGACGAAGGTTTCCGCGCCCTCGCCGCCGCTCATCCGGAGATCCGGTTCGTGGACATCAACCCGGCGCTCAACCTCCCTGACGGCGAACCCCGCCCCGACGTCTACCTCAAGGACAACCTGCACCCCTCCGAAGCCGGCTACGCCGCGATGCTTAAGGTCATCCGTCCCGCCGTCGACGACGCCTGGCAGGCGACTGAGGCCGCTTATAAAAGGTAATCGCGGTTAGCGGCTGGCGGTTAGGATAAACCTGACCCATTTGGGCCGCCGCAGGGCGGCCCGAGGTAGGGGCGTGGCTACGCCGCGCCCTCCCCTGCGGAGTGCACGATGAATCGTGCCCCTACCCTGTTTCGCCCTACGGCGAAAAATGCCGCTCACCCAACCGCCAACCGCTAACCACCAGCCGCCACCACCTCTCGGAAAACCAACACCATTCCCTTTGCTCTTTAAGCCATTGTCCTCAATTTTGCCGACCGATGTCCTCCCCGTCCGCCCATCCTGCCGCTGAACGTTTCCCGAACGGGCCGTTCATGCGCTACATGGTCGGGGAAGGAATCTCGATGACGGGCACCTGGATGCAGGGCATGGCCCTCGGCTGGGTGATGACCGAGGTCGTCGTCCGCGACGGACTCCAGAGCTACGAAGGCCTGCTGCAGGCCGCGCCGCACCTCGCGAGCGGCCTGGTCATGCTCCTCCTCTTCCGGCTCGGCGGCGCCTATGCCGACCGCCACGACAAGCGTTTCATCCTGCAGGTCTGCCAGGTCGCGCAGATCGGCTTCGCGCTCGCGATCGGCCAGCTCGTCGCCCACGACGCCCTGCACACCTGGCACCTCATCGTCGCCGCCGCCCTGCTCGGAGTCTCCAGTTCGTTCGAGATGCCCGCCGCCGCCGCGATCGTCCCGGAACTCGTGGCCAAGGAGAACGTCGCCAAGGCCATCTCCGTCGACCGTGCGGTCTTCCACGCCACGCGTCTCGTCGGGCCGGCCGCCGCCGGGTATCTCGTCGGCAAGTATGGCGCCGAATGGGCCTTCTACCTGAACGCGGCCTCGTTCGTGGCCCTGATGGTCGCGTTGGCCACGCTGCCGCGACGCCCGCAGGGCACGGCCGAAGAAGAGCAGAAGCGTCAAGGAGGCGCCGGCGAAGGCTTCCGTCACGTCCGTCAAGACAAGCCGAGTCTCGCGATGGTCGCGCTCCTCGCCACCAACACGCTCTTCGTCTTTCCGGTCATCATCGTGCTGCTGCCGCTCTATGCGAAGAATGACCTTCACGCTACGCCTGAGCAGATGGGCCTGCTGATGCTGTGTTCTGGCGCCGGCTCGGTTTCCGGTTCGCTGCTGATCATGGCCCTGCGGCCGTCGCTGCGTCGCCTCGCCATCCTGACGGGCATGGTCCTCGCCTGCGGAGCGCTCGTGAGCCTCAGCCAAGCCACCGGACTGGTCTGGGCCGGCATCTCGCTCGTC
>CALPIW020000056.1 GCA_943323725.2 Polynucleobacter meluiroseus
CCCACCTTTGCGCGGTCTCATCTTTTCCTCGTGCCCTCCTGTCCTCGTTTCCACACCCCGCAACTCCTCCCCCCTCCCCGGGGTTTCATCTTCGAACACCCATGAAAACCTCCACCCTCGGACTCTCCCTCCTCGCCCTGCTCGTCGCGACCTCGGCCTCCCCCGCCGCCCCGGAAGGCGACAAGCCCGCCCGCCAGGACGCCCCGGCCAAACGTGACGGCGACCGCCGCGACGATTTCCTCAAGCAGCACCCGGAACTCCGCGAGACCCTCGAAAAGCTCAAGGCGATGTCCCCCGAGGAACGTCAGGCCTGGCTGAAGGAACACCCGGAAATCGCCGCTAAGATCGAAAAGGCCCGCGCCGGCCTGAAAGAACGCGCCGACAACCTCACGCCTGAGCAGAAGGAAAAGCTCAAGGAGAAGCTCAAGGAACGCGGCGAGAACCTCTCCCCGGAACAGAAAGAGAAGCTTCGCGAGAAGATGAAGGAGCGCCTCGAAAAGATGACCCCGGAAGAAAAGGCCGAATTCCTCAAGAATCACCCCGAGCTCAAGGAAAAGCTCGAAGGCGATAAGAAGTAAACCCCTTCACCTCCTCCCCCTCAGGGCGCGACACCAGTCGCGCCCTCTTTAGTTAGGTAGGGATGACCGGCCCGGTCATCCGCCGCGCTGGGCTAAGCATGCGCCCGCCGCGGCGGGACTATGTCCCGAGGCTACGCCTTGCGCGTCGCATCCCAAGCGTGCACGACCGAACCGCTGACGTCGCGCAACTCGACCAAGATCCGGCTCCGTCCGGCCTCAGGCCGTTCCAAGGTCACGGCCAGGAAACCGCCGTCGACACGATGGAACTTGTGGTAAGCGGCGTCATATCCGGGCGAGCCGCTGGCATGCTCGTCGCTCGCCGGGCCGACGCCGAATTCACGCACACCGGACACGGGATGCACGGAATGGTACTGCCAATGACGGTCACCGCAGACGACGAAGAAGTTCTCGGGGACGTGCTCGCGCAGCCAGCCGCGGAGTTCGTCGCCCTCGTGCGCGAAATTCGGGTTGGCGTGGTTGTCATGCTTGTTCTTGCGATCAGGGCCGACCAGCGGGGTCGGCGAGACCAGGACCTTCCACGTGGCGTCGCTCTCCTGGACGGTGCGTTTGAACCAAGCCTTCTGCTCGGCCCCCCAGATGGTCTTGGTCGGTCCGTCCGGAGACTTGTTCTTGGACCGGTGATCGCGCCCCTCGACGAACCATACCTGGAGGTCCCGACCCCACCGCACGGTGCGGTAAGCCGGACCGTCATCGTGCATGGGGGCCTGCTGGCGGAAGATGCGCTGCCCCTGGGCGAACGTCAGCTCGCCCATCGCGGCGCCCGGGCCGGAATCATTGCTCAGGACGTCGTGGTCGTCCTTCAGCCAATAAGTCGAGTGGTTGCTGTTGAAAGCCTTCAGCCGCGGCAGACTGAACATCCGCTCCCAGTGATACCGGGCCAGTCGCTCGTTCACGGCGTCCGGATCGCCGCTGTCATAATAGACGAGGTCGCCGGTGAGACAGGTGAAGTGCGGAGCGAACGAAGCCATGGAAGGATAGATGCCATGACCGTCCGGATGCCCGCGATCGGCATAGCCCTGGCAGGTCATCACGCAGAAGCGCACGGCATCCGTCATCCCCGCGGTCGGCGCCGTCCGGAACCTTCCGCGCACGGCCCCGGCGGCGACGAGTCCGGCCGGCGTCATGATTTCGCTGACGCAGTGATAAGTCGCTCCGGCCTGCAGGCCGGTCAGCTTGAACTCGCAGATGAAATCGTTGGCCTCGGCCGCGACCATGACCTCCGTCGCCTGGGCGTCGCTGAGATCTTCCCGGAGTCCGTAGCGGACCCGCACCCGACCGGGCGCACCGGGACAGGCGCCCTCCAGTTCGTCGACCGGTACCTTCACCTTGGACTCGCCCTTGCCCCGCTTCTGCTCGTCCTTACCCCGCTTGGGAATCACCAAGCCTTGCCCATTGCGCTCGGCCGCCGAGGTGAGGCGCGTCCAGACCAACGCCGTGCTTTCGCTGACCTCGCCGATCCGGAGGCCCATGGCCTGACCGGGTCCGCCCGAGGCGGCGCCAGCCGTCTGCGCCAGCAAGCGGGGCGCGAAGACCGCACCGGCCATGATCGCCGAAGATCCCCAGATGAATTTACGGCGGTTTATTTCGTGAGAGGACATAGGCGTATTGATAAAGGCTACTTCATTTCTCCCATCATCTCGACGAGATTTCGCACGACGATCTCCGAAGCATCTTTCTGCACCTGGTTCGTACCCAGCCAGGTCTCATAGCCGCCGAGCTCATGATGACGTGGGGTCGGGAGATAACCATGCTTCCCGTTCGCGATCCCGATCACGATCGTCCGCCCGAACGGGCTCTTCTGCTTCAGCTCCAAGCCGGTCTCGGCAAAGGTCTCGAAGGGCACGGCGCAGAGCACGACGTCCCCGACCCGGATCGTCTGCAGGATGACATCGACGGTCTCCTCCGGCCGGTTCGCCGCCGACAGCGTCCGGGCGGCGTAATCCTGGGCAAGCCGCGGCAAACGCGCGATGGCCTCCTTGTCCTTGATCGCAAGAATCGCTTGGGCGTAGAGCAGCTGCTCCTTCGTAGGCTTACGATACTTGAGCGTGACGAGCCGCTGGCGCACCCCAAGGACGACGTTGTTCTGGTGCTTGGGAATATCTCGTACGGCCTGCCAGGCGACATCCGCCGCTTCCCCGGCGACGATCCGGATCTGCTCGAAAGGCGCCCGGGGCGGCCGGCCGACCAGGAAGGGCACGTTATTGATGTCTCCGGAGGTACCGTTCGACATCGCGGCGACAAAGCCCTCCCCGGCACCGAGCCGGGAAGGCATGAGCCGGGCGAACTCCCCATAATAATCGGCCGAAACCTGACCCGCCGGCGTCCCGCCGACGTAATGCAGGGAATAGTTGGCGAATAAGGCCAGGGGCTTGCGCTTGGCGTCGACCACGGAGAGGACGCTGATGTCCGGGTCGGTGGGGCCGGCCGGACGATCCAGGACTTCTGGCGATGTGCCGGGGTTCATCTTCACTTGGTCATATTCACCGAAGGGATTAGGCGGCATCTTGCCGGGCTTGAGGTACCAGCGCCGGTTGAAGACCTCGTGGGTCAGGGGCCGCGCGGCGGCGCCCACCGCCGCGGGACGCAAGGAAGCGTGCGCCCGGATGATGGCCTGCGAAATCCCCTCCAGCATCACCTGCCGATAGGCGACCGCCTTGGCGTCCGCAGCAGACGGCTCGTCCGCCGGGTTCACGCCGGAATGGGTATGCGTGCCGCTGACGAGCATGTGCTCCACGGGGATGCCAGTGGCCTTGGCGGCCAGCTCCTTGGCCTCGGCGACGACCTTCTTGGGCACGCCGAGGTTGTCGATCACGACCCAGACGACCTGGGTCTTGCCATCGTCCAGGACCAAGGCGCGCGCATTGAGCGGATCATGGGCGGTGGTGGCCAGATTAGCGTTGAAGCCCCCGGGCATGTTCATGGGGAACTCCTTCGGGGTGATGTCCGCCGCCGCCGCCCCGGCCTTCAAGGGAGCCGCCGAAAGCTCGGCGACCGTGGAAACAACCAATAAACAAGCCAGGATAGGGGGACGCATAGGTCAGGGGTATGCCCAACATCCTGCCTCCCCTCGCCACCCTTTCAACCCCGCATGCATTGCCTTGAGGTAGGGTCAGCACTGCGTGCTGACCTAGCCGCCCCGGGTAGGGATGACCGGCCCGGTCATCCTTGTCTATAGGTAGGGACAGCACCACGTGCTGTCCTAATTTCATCCGGCAGGGTTGATCGCCCACGAGTCCTCCTACCCTCGTGCCCTCCGACCCTCGCTCCTACCCCGTGCCCCCGTGTCACCTTGCCAGCATGCCCCCTCTCCCGTCCCACGCAGGCTCAACTTTGCACTTTTGCACAGGAGCTTCGCTCCGCTTTGCACCTTTGCACGGCCAGGCCTGCCTCATTCGCCCGCCTAATGCTCCGCCCTCCGTAGTCATAAGTTACTTATGCCTTCCGGACCGGCCCCGCGCCCCTTGCGCCCGCGGCGCGAAAATGTCAGTCTAGAACTTTATACAACAATACCACCCTGCTCTTTCGCCTCCTCCCGTGAACCGTTTCGCCCGCCTGCTGCCCTTCCTCCGCAACTCCCTCCTCATCGTCGGCGCGCTCGCCTTCGCCCTCGGCCTCGCCTTTCTGCTCGACCGTTCCACCGATCGTCAGGAAGCGAAAGTCATCCCGGGCGTGATCGTTCCTGAAAAAGAAGTCGCCGCTACCAACTCATCCGAACCCACGCGAAAAATGACGGCCGAGGAAGCCGCCGAAAGCAGGGAATACTGGTTGTTCGGCCTCTATAGCAAGGATGTGCTCTATGTCCACGGAGTGATGCATCAAGGTGACGCCGAACTGATCGGCAATCTAGGGACGGACCTGCACCATGATTTTCGCTCGGTGTTCGGCGGACGCGTCAACCGTGACGAGAAAGAGGCGCCCTACAGCGATCGCATCGTCTCGGCCGTGCTGGCTTCGCTGGAGGAATGGCAGAAAGCCGACCAGGCCGCCCGGCAGGCCCGCGGCGAAGCACCCTTGGCGGAACCGATCGTCCCCAAGGCCTACGCGCTCTACCAGCAGTCGCTGACCGTCGACCGCGAATCAGCGATCAAGCTGATGGACGAACTCCTGGCGTTGCCGCCCGAGGAACGCAAACCGCTCGCCGCGATCGCGAAATATCGCCGCGCCCGCCTGACGATGTCCCTCGAAGATTGGGCGACCTTGAGCGACGAGGCGACGAAGCAAAGGCTCGCCGCCATCCGCGCCGACCTTGGATCGGTCGAGGCGCATGCGCGCGAAGGGTCGCTCGATCCGGCGCAGATCAGCGAGAACACCGCGTACTGGCTGGCCTACACGCGCTGCATGATCCTCCCGTCAGAACGACTCGTCCGCCTAGGCGAAGCGGATTTCGCCGGGTCGGTCGACACCTACCTCCGCATGCCCCAGCGCGGCGCGGCTAACGCCGTCAACTCGTGCATGATGCTGGCCCACAAACTCTGCGGCGAAGGTTATTTCCAGCCTGCGCTGGTCGACGAGGACCTCCGGATGCTCGTGACGATCTTCCTCACGTCCAACGGAAGCCATAACCGCGAGCGACAGCTCTCCTCGGACGTCCTCGTCGATCGACGCCGGCAATGGCTGGAAGCATTGGACGCCGCGAAGGTCCCGCCCACCTTCGCCCCCGCCCATGTCGCCATCCTGCAACTGGCGGTCGGCCGATGGCAGGCTTGTGCGGAGACTTGCGCGACGATGCCCGCTGCCGATCCGACCCGCCGGCTGCTGCTTTCGCGCTGCAACCTCCGGCTGAGCGGCGATCGTGACGTCTCCCGGGCGTTCCTGGGCGGCGGTTCGCCTCGCCTCGACCTGACGACCCCGGCCAAAGGCTTCACGACCTTGACCACCGATCAGACGATCATCGACCCGTTGGACCCGCAGACGGTCCTCCGAAGGGTCCATGGCGAGTCCGGCATGCTCGCTCTCAGCGCCGGAGACATCCCCACCGCTCTGCGTCATTTCGATGAAGGCGATTTCCTCATGGAATCTTTCTACCTGGGCGAGTGCCTCCTGACGGTCGATGAGCTGAAGGACTATGTCGACCGCCGCCAGATCCCTCCGAACAAAGGCCACAACGCGGACGACTACTCTTATTATCCCTTGGTCAACCTGCGCGAATTGCTTTCGTCGCGGCTCATGCGGGCTGGACGCCTCGAGGAATCCTTGGAGTACGTGGCCCCTAAGCTACGTACCGAAGCCACGAATTACGTGCTGCTCCGCCGGGCAGCGGAGCGCTCGGACGTCGGTGCGCGCGAACGGGCTGATTCTCACTGGCGAAGCGCCTTGGCGATCCGCCAACTGGGCGAGATCATCCAGCACTCGCCCTTCGGGCTCAGTTGGTCCGGTGGTAGTTGGTACGTCGGCTATGGATACTGGCCCCGCGTACGGCTTGGCCAATCCATGGATGATCGTCAGCCTTTACCGATGGAGATCGCTCCAGCCGGCAAGGATGAGACCCATCGCCTCCTTTCCTGGCAGTCGCAGCATATCGACCGGGCTGACCTGTCAGAGCGCGACGCCCGTTATGCCAGCTTCCGCCACGCGCTCGAAGCGGTCCGGCTGCTGCCTGACAACGACCCGGCCGGCGCCGAGATCCTGCAATACGCCGGCAACCTGCTCAAATACCGTGAACCCAAGGCGGCCGTGCCCGCCTATCGGTTGCTGGTGGCCCGCTTCCCTCGGACGCCTTACGGCCAGCACGCGGTCGCCAAGAAGTGGTTCTCCGCCGAACGCCCCGAGCCCTCGGCTGACCTCCTGAGTAAATAAGCATCTACTATCCTCCATCATCCATCGTCATTCGCCCATCGCACTTCACCCATGCGCCCCTACGTCCGACCTCTCGTCGTCACCTTCTCCGCCTTCGGCCTGGCCTGCCTGTTTTCGTACGCAGCCGTCGCTCTCACCGAGTCCACCCCGAGTCGCCCCGTGTCCGAGTCAGCCAAAACCCACGGCATCGCGACCACGGCCACGCCTGAGGCGAAGGCCGCCGCCGCCTTCGCCAAAGCCAAGCTAGCCGCCTCTGGCGGAGAACCGGCTAAACTCATGGCCTTGGCTAATTTCTATCTGCTCGGACTTGGGACCGATAAAGATGAGAAAGAGGGGGCGCGCTTGCATAAAATGGGCGCCGAAAAGGGCGACGCTTTCTGCCAGTCACTTTACGGACGGGATCTGCTCCTGAGCGTAGGTGTGAAAAAAGATGTCCCTGAAGCGATCATCTGGCTGCGCAAGGCGGCGGACCAGAAACAACCGGACGCAGAATACGCCTTGCACCAACTCTACGACGAAGGCACCGACGTCAAAGCCGATCCAGATGCGGCGCGTCAGTGGCTCTTGCGGGCAGCGGAACACGGCCATCACGACGCGAGGGCCACCCTGGCCGCGGAGATCCTGAAGTCGAAGGACCATAAGCGGGCCAAGTCCGTGCTCGCCTGGGTCCGTCCGGGTGCGCTCGAAGGGCACGCCCGCTCCTGCTTCATCATGGGTTTCATCTACTCCGTCGGCTTCGGCGTGAAGGCGGACGACGTCGAGTCGATGGCCTGGCGTTTGGTCTTTCTCAATATCGAAGACGAATACGACTCTGCTTCGTGGAAGATCGACTACGAGGGACTCGGCGAAGCCGACCAAGCCAAAGCCGAGCAGCGTGCCAGGGAGCTTTCCGGAGACCGCCCGTACGTCTCCCCCTTCGCCCGGGATCCGGCGGAACTGGCTGCCGAGAAAAAAGACTTCGCGGACACCAGACAGAAAGCCGATCAAGGCGACATGCATGCCCAATACCATCTTGCCATGCTCTACGACTTCGGAGTTGGCACGGAAGAAAATGACGTCGAAGCCGCCCGTTGGTGTCGCAAGGCCGCGGAACAAGGTCATGCCGAGGCCCAATACACCTTGGGACAGACGCTCCGCCTAGGAGAGGCGGTCGCTCCCGACATGAAGGAGGCTTTCACCTGGTTCATGAAATCCGCGCGTCAGGGCAATCCCGACGCCGAACATGCGTTGAGCGTCTGCTACCAGGAGGGTGACGGCGTGAAGGCCAGTGAAACGGAAGCACGGAAGTGGCGCCAGATGGCCGCCGAGCACGGCGAACCACGCTCGCAGTGCAATCTCGGCAGTGATTACTATGGCGATAAGCCCGACGTAGCCAATGACGCCATCGCCGCACGCTGGTACCGTAAGGCCGCCGAGCAACTCCACCCGAAGGGCGGCTTCTGCCTAGGCCACTGCTACCTGACCGGACGTGGTGTGACTGCGGATCGCATCGAAGGGCTTGCCTGGATGTTCACCAGCGCTGACGGGCTCTCTCCAGACCTGAAGGAACTCCTGATCAAGGTCGTAGACGATTTCTCGGAAGAGGAAATGGTCCAAGCCGGCATCCGCAGCAAGCAACTCGTCAAGGAATGCCGAGCCAAGCTCGAGGCCGCCGAAGCCAAGGCATCAAGATAGGGCCACTGCTTTAAATATAGCTGCTCTACGCAACCGAGCCCCTCGTCCTCGTGACCTCGATTCTACCCCGTGCCCACGTGTCACCTTGCTAACGTGCCCCCTCTTGCGCCTAGCGCAAGCACCCCCTCTTACGACGCTTCGCG
>CALPIW020000057.1 GCA_943323725.2 Polynucleobacter meluiroseus
CGACCCCCCGGATCCCGACCGGCCTCGGCCTCGATCAGAACCACGGCCACGTCCAACCCAACGGCGCCTACCATTACCACGGCCTCCCCACCCTGCTCATCGCCCGGCTTTCCGGCGGTGAACCGAAGATGACCCACGTCGGCTGGGCGGCCGACGGCTACCCGGTCTACGCGATCCACGCCTACGGCCAGGCCGGCGATGCGAAGAGCGCGCTCAAGCCGATGAAGAGCAGCTACCGGCTCAAGACCGCCGACCGCGGCGGCGACGGCAAGGAGACCCCCACCGGCAAGCCTGACGGTTCGTTCGCCATGGATTACGAATATGTGCCCGGGCACGGCGACCTCGATGAGTTCGGCGGGCGCACGGGCGTAACCCCGGAGTTCCCGCAGGGGACTTATTATTACATGCTGACCGAAGAGTTCCCCTTCATCCCGCGCAAGCTCAAGGGCACGCCGGATCCTTCGTTCAATAAGATGCGCATGGACGCCCATGCCAACCTCGGCGGACAGGGCGGCCCGGGCGCCAAGGGCAAAGGAAAAGGCAAGAAGGGTCCGCCTCCCCAGTAACTGCGTTTGCCGCACGGCGGTCTCTCAGGCTGTCTTGGGTAGGGCTGACCACCCTTGGTCAGCCGCGGTTGAGCGAGGGCGCTCAACCCTACCTCGAAACGGATCGTTTGCCGCAGGGCGAACCCAGGTAGGGGCACGATTCATCGTGCACTCCTTTTCCGAAGGGCATGACGTAGTCCTGCCCTGCCTTAGGCCGCCATCCGGCGTCCGCTCAGGCGCCCTGTTTCGGGTCGAACTTCTTCTTCGGCTCTTCGGCCACAGGCTTGCCCGCCGGCTTGGCGCCCGGATTGCCGGGCAGGTTGAAGCCGCGACCTTCGACGAGCTGGAGGCGACGACGGACGTCGGCCGGCAGCTTCTCGACGGATCCCTTCTCCGTGATATCGCCCTCGAAGGTCGTCTTGCCGTCCTTGTCCTTGATCACCGCACGCTTCTTGCCGTCTTCCTGCTGGATCGTGACCGAACCCTCGGCATCGGAAGCCATGGACGTCGAGGAGCTCTTCGCGCCGCTGCCGAAGCTGAACGAGAACGAATGCGAGTTGGACGTGCTCGAACCCCCACGCGCACGCAGTTCATCGACCGAGGGGATTGACGAACGGGAGCGAGGCGCGGGCAGGACGCCGGCCTGCAGGTCCTGCAGCTGCTTGAGGAGTTCCGGCGGGATCACGCCGCCGGGACCGACGATGGTCACGCCCGGCGGGAGGCCGCGGGCCGCGGCGCGGGCTCCGTCCTTGGCTTCGGCGCGCGGCTCGCGGTCGACGCGGGCGGCCAGCGTGAGTTCGACGACCATGGGCTCGGGGCCGCGCACGAGCGTGAGCTTCACCTTCTCGCCAGGCTGACGCGTGCGTACGAGCGCGCGGAATTGGTCGGCGTTGAAGAGCACCTGATCGTCGAGGCGCGTGAGGATATCACCTTCCTCGACCTTGCCGACGGAGGGACCTTTCGGGTCGATGAAGCCGACCACGATGCCGACGCCGGCGGGCACGGAGGCGACCGCTTCATCGCGCGGGCCGACATTGAGGCCGGCGTAGGCGACACCGGCGACGGCGGGCTTGGCGGCGGAGCTGGCCGGCTGCTCCTTGTCCTTGGCCTCGGCCGTGCCGAGGAGGCCGGCGAGCAGGAGCATGTGGAGCGGAATCTGGCGGAAGGTATTCATGGGAGTCCTTTAGGAGATGAGCGTCGGCGATCGTGAGATTTGTTCAATGCGTCTCCAACGGCAGCAAGGTCAACCGGTCATTGGGACGATAATCGATCAGGTGCGTCTGGGTGCGCGCGTCCTCCCAGCGGGTGGTGTCCTCCCAGCGCACGCGCACGGGACGGGCATACGAGCCGTCGGCAAGTTCGACGGGGCGGAACAGCTGGACTTCCGGACGCGAACGATCGGCCCGCACGAGCTGGTAGGCGGGCGCCTCCGGCTCGGCGGGCTCCGCGAGGAAGACGAAGGCGGCGAGCGCGGCCGCGGCGGCGGCGAAGCCGGCCGACCAGGCGATGACCACGCCGCGTCGCGCGACGGGCGCAGCGAGTTCCGCGTCGAGGCGGGCGGCGACGGCGGGGCCGGGCGGGCGCGGACGCAGGGCGCGGAGGGCCTGCTCGAGGTCGTGGTCGGGATCAGTCATGGGTGCGGGCGGTGATGTTTCGGCGCAGGGCCTCCATGGCATAGCGCCACCGCGAGGCCGCGGTGTTCGGAGAAATCGAAAGTTGTTCGCCGATCTCGTCGAAGGTCAGGTCGCCCCAGACCTTGAGGACGACGACCTCGCGCTGCTCGGCGGGCAGGAGCTTCAGCGACTCGGCGAGCGCGGCGAGACGCGGATCGGCCTCCGGCTCGAACCAGCTCACGGTGTCCAGGTCGTCGCCGACGATCTTCTCGCGCGCGGCCCGCCGATCGGCACGTCGCAGGAGATCCAACGCGGAGCGCCGGATCGAAGTCACGACCAGGGCGTTGGGATTGCCGGGCAGGTGACGTTGATGTTTCCAAAAGCGTACAAATGCCTCCTGGACGACGTCGTCCGCATCGGCCTCGCTCCGGGTCCACTGGCGCGCGATGAGCCGGAGCCGGGCGCCGTTTTCGGCGAACCAGGCCCGCCAGTCCTGAGCGGAATGGGCGTCGTGCATGTTTGTCACAAAGAAAGCGGACCGTGGGGCGGTTTTTGTCTCCCGATATCAAGACTTTAGGGGGGCGCCCTAAATCGTCAAAGCAGTTGCGATTCCTCCCCGCCCCTCCTAACTCCCTCCCAGATGCCCGCACCCTCCGTCCAGCCGCCTGCGAACGGTTTTTTCCGTTCCCTGATCCGCTGGTTCGACGCGGACTATATCCCGGAAGGAGCCGACGCGCTGCGCCAGACCCCTAAGCAGGTCGACTGGCCCCGCTCCATCCCCTTCGTGGTGCTGCATCTGGCCTGTTTCGGGGTCATCTGGGTCGGCGTCAGTCCGATCGCCGTGTGGACGGCCGTCGGCCTCTACTTCTTCCGGATGTTCGCGATCACGGGCTTCCTGCACCGGTACTTCTCCCACAAGACCTACTCCACCTCCCGCGCCTTCCAGTTCGTGATGGCGGTCTGGACCGCTCTCGCCGTCCAGCGAGGCGCCCTCTGGTGGGCCTGTACCCACCGTCACCACCACAAGCACTCCGACGAGGAAGACGACAAGCACTCCCCTGTGGTCGACGGCTTCTGGTGGTCGCATATCGGCTGGATCACCGCGAAGAAGAACTTCCCGACCGACTATTCGAAGATCTCCGATCTGGCGAAATACCCCGAGTTGGTCTTCCTCAATCGTTTCGACATTCTCATCCCGCTCCTCGCCGCGGCCGCGACTTACGGCGCCGGCGCCTGGCTCGGCGCCCACGGCTACGACACCAACGGACCCCAATTGCTGGTCTGGGGTATCATCTCGACCGTCGTGCTCTTCCACGGCACCGGCTGCATCAACTCCCTCGCCCACGTCTTCGGGACCAAACGCTTCCACACCACGGGCGACGAGTCCCGCAATTCGTTCATCCTGACGCTCATCACGCTCGGCGAAGGCTGGCATAACAACCACCACCGCTACCAGGCCACGACGAAGCAGGGCTTCTATTGGTGGGAATTCGATCCGACTTACTATGGCCTGAAGGTGATGTCCTGGATGGGCTTGATCTGGGGCCTCAAGGGAGTGCCCGCCTCGATCTACGAGGAGGCAGCCAAGGGAAAGACGGAAGCCTCCGCCCCCGGTGCGTGAACGGATCGCCATCGTCGGCTCCGGCGTAGGCGGCCTCGGCTGTCTGCGCTTCCTCGCCGCCCACCACGACGTGACGGTCTTCGACCGGGACCGTCGCCCCGGCGGCCACGCCCACACGATCGACGTCACCGAACCCGGCACGGGCCGCGCCCTGCCGATGGACACGGGCTTCATGGTCTTCAACGAGGTGACGTACCCACACCTCTGCCGTCTGTTCAAGGAGCTGGGCGTGCAGCCCAAGAAGACGTCGATGTCCTTCGCGGTCCGCCACGACCCGACCGGCCTGGAGTGGTGCGGCAGCTCGCTCAACCACCTCTTCGCCCAACGTCGTAACCTCTTCAGCCTGCGCTTCTGGAAACTGCTCCTGCAGATCAACAAGTTCAACAAGCTCGCCAAAGTCGAATGGCAGTCCACCGAGGCCGAGACGACTTCGCTGCGCGACTGGTGCGCACGCAAGGGGCTCGGCCAGGACTTCCTCGACCTCTACCTGATCCCGATGTCCGCCGCGGTCTGGTCCACGCCGGCGGAGAAGATGCTGGGCTTCCCGGCCGCGGCGCTGATGCGCTTCTTCCACAACCACGGCTTCCTCGGGCTCGATACGCAGCACCAGTGGCTGACCCTCGAAGGCGGCTCCCGGACCTATGTCGAGGCGCTGCTCAAGGCGCACCCCGCCGACTTCCGTTTCGGCCAAGGCGTGACCGGCGTCCGCCGCGACGGCGCGCAGGTCGTCGTGACGACCGCCGCCGGTGAAGAACGCTTCGACCGCGTGATCATGGCCTCGCACGCCGACACGACGCTCCGCCTGCTCACCGACGCCGACGCCGAGGAACGCCGCCTGCTCGGCGCCTTCGCCTACAATCAGAACGACGCCATCGTGCACACCGACATGGCTCCCCTGCCCCGCTCGCCCAAGGCGCGCTCATCCTGGAACTACCGCACCTGGGCCAAGGACGGCGGCCTGGTGACGTCGACCCACTACTGGATGAACTCCCTGCAAGGGCTCACGGACAAGGGCGACTTCGTCGTGACGATCAATCATCCCGAGCAGGTCGATCCGGCGAAGGTGATCGTGACGATCCCGACGGAGCACCCGCTCTTCTCGCTCGACGCCGTCGCCGCCCAGACGGAGATCCCGGCGCTCAACGCCCGCCCCGGCGCGCGCGTGCATTTCGCCGGCGCCTGGCAGCGCTACGGCTTCCATGAGGACGGTTTCTGGTCCGCGCACCGCCTGTGCTCGCAGCTCCTCGGCCGCGACGCCTGGGCCGCCTGATCAGAAGGTCAGCTTCTGCGCCTGCCGCTCGAAGCCTTCCGCCTGGAACAGCGGCTCGGGCTGCATCTTCACGAGGTCCGCGACATACCGGTCGGGCACGCGCTCGAGGCGCGTGTTGTAGAAGGTCGCGATGTTCGCGTGGTAGGCGCGCGCGAGCGCGAGGCGGTCCTCGGTCTCGACGAGGTTGCGGCTGAGCTCGGCGAAGACCGTCTGGCCCTTGAGGTCGGGATACTGCTCCGCGACGGCGAGGAGCGTCGGCGCGACGGCGGCGACCCGGCCGCCGGCCGCCTGCGCGCGGAGGGCGGCGACGAGCGTCTGCACGGAGGCTTCGTGCGCCTGGAAGCCCTGCACGCAGGCGACCAGCGGAGGGATCAGGTCGGCGCGGCGCTTGAGCTGCACGTCAATGAGCGAGTAAGCCTGCCGGACGCGGTTACGCAGGCCGGTGACGCTGTTGAAGACCATCCAGACCCAGCCGGCGCCGGCGGCGAAAGCGTACAGGAGGATTCCGATGAGCAGGCCGAACGCCGCGATGTCCGGCCGGGAGGCGGCCATCAGGACCGCGCCGAAGCCGCCGGCGAGAGCGGCGCCGAAGAGGTTCCACAGGACGTAGGCGGTGGCCTTGCCGTCGCTGAGTTCCTTCTCTTTGCGGGGCGTGATGATGAACATGTCCGCCTTGTCCTCGTGCTTGATCTGGGCGGCGACGATGTCCGGCCGTTCGCTGGCGCGGCCGCGGACGAACAGCGGCGTGCCGACGACGAGTCCATATTCGGTGAAGCTGCGCTCGCCCGTCGAACCCACGACCGCGTCGGACGGGCCTTTGTCGTAATACAACGGATCGCTTTCGTCGACGTCGCGGTCGAAGATCGTGAGGGTCTCGAGGTCGGCGCCCTCGGGATTGACCCAGACGTAACCGGTCTCGTCCTGGATATAGAAGCCGCCCGTCTCTCCGCCCGAGGCGACCGTGTCGCTGCCGGTATCGGTGACCGTGCGCGTGCGGGTGCGGCCCTTGTCATCGGTATAGGTCTCCTGCCGGGAGCGCCGCCAGTGCTCGCTGACCGACCAGCTGTAGAGCACACAAGGCTTCTCGGCCAGGTAACTGATGAAGGGATCGCGGCGGACGCACACCCCTTCGAGTTCGACCTCGCCGACGAAGACCCCGAGGGCCTTCGAGACCGGCGTGTCGTCGAGCAGGCGACGTTTCCGGCCGGCGTTCAAGGCCAGCAACAGGCAACCCGCGGAACCCGCTAAGGTCAGTAATCCAGCGCCTGCGAGGTCTTGGGCCACGGAAGTCGTTATGCCCCTGACCTTCGGTTTAGCAAGGTTTCGAGACGGGGACGCTTGCGCCCATCCGGGTTGCACCCACCCTGCAGGCCGATGCCCCGACTGTATGACGCAGAAGTGATGCACGCCCGGCTCTGGCCGAAGCGGCATGACTTCACGCACGCGGCCTTCGCCTGCTCGGTCGACGCCGCCGCGGTCGATGCCGTGAAAGGCGGAGGCTTCATGCTCGGCCGTGCCTGGTCGCCCTACCGCTTCCGCGACGGCGACTTCCTCCCGGCCGGCGAGGTCTTCCAGCCGGAAGGCGTCCCGCAGGCCTTCGCCGGCGCCACCCTCGCCGACCGTTTCCGCGCCTTCGCCGCCGCCCATGGCGAGCCCCTCCCCGCGCACGCGGTGATCCGGCTGGTCGCGATGCCACGCTCCTTCGGGAAATCTTATAACCCCGCGGTCTTCATGATGGCCACCGTCGACGGCGTCCTGACCTGCGGGATCGCCGAGGTCCATAATACGTTCGGCGAACGCAAGGCCTGGTTCCTCGGACGGTCCTGCCTCCGCCATGATTTCGACGGCGACGCCTATCTGCGCCTGCGCGCCCCGAAACGTTTCTACGTCTCGCCGTTCTCGGCGCTGGACACCGAATTCGAGTTCACGCTCCGCCTGCCGGACGGACACTTGGCGATCACGGTCGACCACTACGAGGACGGACGGAAGACGCTCATCAGCGCTTGGACCGGACGACAGGTGCCGCTCACCGACGCGCGCCTGCTCTGGCTGACCGTCAAGTCGCCCCTGCTCATCCTGAAGGTCATCGCGCTCATCCATCTGCACGCCGCCTGGCTTTGGCTGGTGAAAAAACTTCCTTTCCGCCGCAAGGGCGACGACATTCCCCTGCAGCGCAACCTGCGGCACCCCACCTCCGAACTGACCGGCCGACATGACTAACCCCTCCCCTGCCGCCGGCTCCCTTGCCCGCCGCCTCGTCCTCCCCGAGCTCGCGAAGCTCACCAAAGGACGGCTGGTCCTCCGCCTACCCGAAGGCGCGGAGCTCGTGCTCGGCGACCCTCGCGCGACCGGCGGCGCCCGCATGGAGATCCGCGACGAGAACGCCTTCCGCCGCATCATGCTGGCCGCCGATATCGGCCTGACCGAAGGCTACATGGAGGGCGAGTGGGATTCCCCTGACCTCAACGCGCTCATCGGCTTCTTCATCGAGAACATCGACCAGACCCCGGGCATGTCCGGCTCGGCCCGCAAGGCGATCGGCGTCGGCCTCTTCCGCATCGCCGACCGCATCGGCCACCTCCTGCGCCCGAACGACAAGCAGATGGTGCGTCGCAACATCTCGGAGCACTACGACGTCTCCAACGACTTCTTCCGACTCTTCCTCGACCCGTCGATGATGTATTCGTCGGCCCGCTGGGAAGGCACCGACTCCCTCGAACAGGCGCAGACCAACAAGAACGATTCCCTCTGCCGCTTCCTCCAGCTCAAGCCGACGGACCACGTCATCGAGATCGGCACCGGCTGGGGCGGCTGGGCCCTGCACGCCGTCAAGAAGTACGGCTGCCGCGTCACCTCGCTCACCATCTCGCAGGCCCAGCACGACCTCGCCGTCGAGCGCGTCAAAGCCGCCGGCCTCTCGGACCGCATCACCGTCAAGCTCGAGGACTTCCGCGATCACCAGGGCACGTATGACAAGTGTGTCTCCATCGAGATGATGGAAGCCCTCGGGCATAAGTATCTTCCCGCCTTCTGCGCCTCGATCGGCCGCCTGCTC
>CALPIW020000058.1 GCA_943323725.2 Polynucleobacter meluiroseus
CTTGTCGAATCCGGCGGCGAGGCCGATGTGGTTGGGGAATTTCAGGCCGAAGGCTTCGATCGGGCGGCCGCCCTTGGGGGTCAGCGAGCGCTCCATCAGGGCACGGAGGGGGGCGCAGGCGCCGAGGAGGCCCATGCCACGCAGGCCGACCTGGTGGGCCGTCTCGGGGTCGAGCTTGTAGAGGACCTTCGCGATCACCTTGTCGTACAGGAAAGACATGCCCCGGAGTTAAGGGAGGAAAGGCCGGAAGGAAAGCGGAGAAGCCCGCCATTTGGGGCCGCCGCCGACCCCTCTTGACTCCCGCCCAGACTTGGGCAAACCACCCAGCCATGGCTGTGACTACCTCAAAGCTCCTTTGGTGCACCATCCGTTTCAAGGAGAAGGAAGGCAACTGGTGGGTGAAGGAGAACTCCGACCCGAAGCATTACGAGCCGGACGGCCTCGGCATCCTCGATCCCTACCAGTTCCCGTGGATCCTCGACATGATGGACCCTCTCCGCGAGTACGGTCTCTCCAACGAGATCCTCGAGGCGGCCTTCGTGCCTTTCCAGACCCAGGAGATCGACAAGGACCAGACGGTCCGCCTCGTCCGCGTGGCCGAGCATATCCTCGACTCCGAGGAGCCGCTCTTCGCCCTCCCCAACATCAAGGACGGCGACAAGGGCGCCTACGCCGACCTCCTCGAGCACATCATGCGCCTGCGCGTGAAGCTCATCAACGACACGATCAAGCTCGAGCAGAAGCTCACCGTCGAAGACGTGGATGAACAGCTCAGCGAGCTGCGCAACCAGGCCATGATCGAAGGCCGCGACATCCATCCTTTCGAAGAGATCACCGACATCCTGGAATTCGTCCCGCAGGGCCACGAAGTCCCGGGCGATGACGACGATGACGACAAGCCCGCGCGCGCCCAGGCGGCCGCGGAAGACATCGTCGACCTGCCCGACGTCGAGGAAGTCGACAAGGACATGGAGAAGAACCTCCGCTGGGACGACGAGGAAGAACCGGCCGAAGAAGGTTCCGGCGAATCCGAAGGCGGCGAGTCCGAAGGCGGCGCCAAGGGCTCCGGCAAGTCCGGTCGCCGTCGCTAAGCCACGGGCTTACTTGCCCGGCTGATCCGTGGCCTGCGGCTCGAAGAGCCACATGCGACGGGAAGCCATGTCCACCGCGATGGGGTGGGCGCGCAGGAAGTCGTCGCCGAGCAGGTTGTGCTCTTCGTCGCGGATGAACTCGACGCCCGTCAGCGGGGCGCCGCCGATGCGCAGCGACTTGATCTTGCAGACCTGCACCCGCGTGAGGGAGGTGCCGCGCACGGTGGCCACGGGCAGGAAGCCGCGGAACTCGGTCTCGCCGCGGAACTTCAGCGAGCTCATGTAGGACTTCGAGGCGCCGGAATCGACGATCATCGGCACCTTGACGCCTTCGACCTCGATGTTGACGCCGCAGTGGCCGCCGCGGCTGTAGATGGGGACTTCGTGGGCGGCGGAGGTGTCGGGGATCTTGCCGAGGATCATGACCTTGTTGCGCAGGTCCATGTAGAAGGACCGGCCGAAGAGCAGGTCGGCGCCCATCAGTCCGTCGATGTCCATGCCGTCGAGCGGCATGATGGCCACGTGGAAGTCGCGCCAGGTGACCTCGCCCGCGCGCAGGGTCTCGACGAGGCCATAGGTCGATTCCTTGCGTCCGGAGTTGCCCATGGAAGGCACGCTGAAGGCTTCGCTGATGCCGCAACGCTGCGCCACGCGCGGCGTGAGCACGGCCGTGCCTTGGCAGCCGGTATCGACGCCGAGCAGCACGTTCACGCCGTTGATCTGCACCATGAGCGTCGGGATGGCCTTGATGCGCAGGCGATAGTTCGCGACGCCGCTCTCGGGGAATTCCTCCTTGGGCTTCTTCAGGTCCTGCGCCGCGAGCGAACAGGCGAGGCAGAGGCCGAGGCTGGCGAACAGGAGGCGCAAGGGCTTCATCGGTGGGCGGCGAGGCGCGGGAAGCGCCGGGGTCACCCTAATTTGGACGGAAACTCCGGGAGGTCGACAAGGACCTGCGGATTTCTGGCTCAGGCCTGCCGGCGGCGACGCCAGAGGTAGGCCAAGGCGAAGCAGAGGCCGCCCAGGCCGACCGCCCAGTCGCCCTGGCGGACCCAGAAGGTCTCGGGCTGGCGGTCGCGCGGGATCCGGACCGGCGTGGCCAGGCGGGCGCCCCGGAAATACACGCTGCCTTCCTCCAGGACGGGGAAGGCCCGGCCAAGGGGGTCGATGGTGCCGCTCCAGCCGGCGTTGCCGCAGCGGACCACGGGCAGCCCCGTGGCGGCGGCCAGGAGGACCGAGTGGGCGGCGTGCTGGTAGGCTCCGGCCTCGCGGCCATACCAGGCGTCGTTGGTCACGACGACGAGCACGTCGGCGCCGGCGAGCGCGTGCTCGCGGGCGAGCTCCGGGAAGACGTCTTCATAGCACACCAGTGCCCCGGCCATGAAGGTGCGGCCTTGGCGCGTCGTCAGGGGGAGCAGGGAAGGGCCGGTTCCGGCCACGCAGTCGGTCTCGATCGGCACGACCTTACGCAAAGGCAGGAAGTCGGCGAACGGCACGTACTCGCCGAAGGGGACGAGGTGGCGCTTCGCGTAGGCGGGCTTGCGCACGCCTTCCGACGTCACCACGGCGACGGCGTTGCCGTAGCCCGCGCCGCGGCGGTCGATGGCGCCGATGACGAGCGTCGTGTCGGTGACCGCGGAGAGGGCTTTGAGACGATCGACGTAGGCTTCGCTTTCCAGTGTCAGCGGCAGGGCCGCTTCCGGCCAGAGCACGAAGTCGGCCTTGCGGCCGCCGGCGACGTCGATGGTCATCGTCTCGGCGAGGCGCAGGTGTTCCTGCAGGCGCGCGCCGTCCCACTTGGCGTTGGGGTCGAAGTCCGTCTGCACGACCGCGGGCGTGATGGTGACGTGCGGCAGGGTCGCCTTGGTGGCGTTGGCGGCGAGCAACGCGATGAAGCCGCCGGCGATGGGCAGGAGTCCGACGTAAAGTTCGGGCGTAAGCCGGCGCAGCCAGCCGGCGGGGCCGACGGGCGCGAGGCGCGCGTCTTCGCGGTAGGATTCGATGAGCCGGACGATCCAGCGGGCGAAGCCGAGGTTGAAGAGCACGAGCGCGATGGAGAGGCCGATCGGGCCGACCCACGCGCAGAGGCTGAGCATCACGGGATTGCCCGTCTGCGAAGCCGCGAACGGCAGCCAACCGAAGCCGGAGAGGATCGTGGCGCGCGTCCACTCGAGCAGGCCCCACGCGCCCGCGAGTCCGGCGATCGCGAGGAGTCGCGCGGGCAGGCCGGCGTCGGCGCAGGCCGGGAAGATCCAGCGGAGCAGCAGCAGCCAGCCGAACAGGTAGAGCGCGCAGTAGGCGGTGAGCAGCACCAAGCCCAGCCAGCCGAGCGGCGGATAGACGTGGCGCAGCCAGACGAGCAGGGCGATCCAGAGCACCCAGCTCAGCGCGAAACCGGCGCGACGCCAGTCACGCCACTCCGGATTGAACGCGGCGGCGACCGCGGCGGGCACGAGCGCGATGAACGCCCAGAAGGGGTGACCGAGCGGGCCGAACGAAAGGAAGAGCAGGAGGGCCGTCAGCGACGTCCCGAGCCAGGCGAGCCGGCCGGATCCCGGGCTGCTCGCGTCCGTTCCGGTCATTCCGAGAGGACTTCGACGACTTCCCAGCCCTCGTCGCGGACGAGCGCTTCGGCCTTCTTCCACTTGATGTCCTGGGTCTCAGGGCCCTTGCGGATGCGGACGACGGCGTTGCGGCCGATCTTCGGGGTCTGGCGGCGGAAAGGTTCCTGCTTCGGGGCGACGGCGGGCGTGGACTCGGTCGCGGCGCCCGTGCCGGGTTCGGCGGGGCCGACGGCCTTGGCCTGGCCCTGCGCGCGGCGCATCAGGGATTCGAGGGCCTCCATCGAGGTCGCGGTGCGGAAGAGGCCGGAGCACGCGTCGGTGCGCAGCTGCTGCATCAGGCGTTCGAAGGCCTTGAAGGCTTCGGCCTTGTACTCGTTGAGCGGGTCCTTCTGCGCGTAGGTGCGCAGGCCGACGCCGCGGCGGAGGTCTTCCATCTCGGTGAGATGGTTCTGCCAGTTGCGGTCGACGGCGCGCAGGAGCACGCTGCGTTCGAGGTACTGGAGGATCTCCGGCGATTCGTGCTGCTCGCGGCCGGTCTGCAGGGCGCGGACGCGGTCGGTGGCGAGCAGGAGCACCTGCGACTTCGTGCGCGCGAGGATGTCCTCGAGGTCGAAGCGCATGTGGAACGTGGTCACGTACCAGTAGACGAAGGCTTCGGCGGCGCGGCGGTCGGCGTCGCCGTCCGGGTCGGGGAAGACCATCGCGAGGCGTTCGTCGATCTCTTCCTCGACGATGTCCATGATCGTCGCGCGGCTGTCGGCGGCCTTGAGGGCGCGGTTACGCAGGCCGTAGACGATCTGGCGCTGCTGGTTCAGCACGTCGTCGTACTGCAGCAGGCGCTTGCGCATGGAGTAGTTCTGGCCTTCGACGCGCTTCTGCGCGGTGCCGATGGAACGGTTGAGGAGCGGGTGCTCGAGCGGCTCGCCTTCCTTGAAGGACTTCTCGAGCAGCGAGGAGATGATGCCCGCGTTCGAGAACAGGCGCATCAGGTCGTCCTCGAGGGAGACCAGGAAGCGGGAACGGCCGGGGTCGCCCTGACGCGAGCAGCGGCCGCGCAGCTGGCGGTCGACGCGACGGGATTCGTGGCGCTCGGTCGCGAGGACGTAGAGGCCGCCGAGTTCGCGGACGCCTTCGCCCAGCTTGATGTCGGTGCCGCGGCCGGCCATGTTGGTGGCGATGGTCACCGCGCCGTGCTGGCCGGCCATCGAGATGATGTCGGCTTCGGATTCGTGGTGCTTGGCGTTGAGGATCTTGTGGGGCACCTTGGCCATCGCGAGCATGCGGCCGAGGGTCTCGGAGGCTTCGACGGAGGCGGTGCCGACGAGCACGGGCTGGCCGCGCTTGTGGGCTTCGGCGATCTCCTTGATGGAGAACTGGTACTTCTCCTTGCGGGTCTTGAAGACGATGTCGTTGTCGTCGGCGCGGATGCACGGGCGGTGCGTCGGGATGGCGACGACCGTCAGGCGGTAGATGTCATGGAACTCGGAAGCTTCGGTCTCGGCGGTGCCGGTCATGCCCGCGAGCTTCTGGTACATGCGGAAGTAGTTCTGGATGGTGACCGTCGCGTAGGTCTTGTTCTCCTTCTCGAGCGCGACGCCTTCCTTGGCCTCGACGGCCTGGTGCAGGCCGTCGGACCAGCGGCGGCCTTCCATGATGCGGCCGGTGTTCTCGTCGACGATCTTCACCTTGCCCTCGTGGACGACGTACTGCTTGTCCTTCTCGTAGAGGGTGTAGGCCTTGAGCAGCTGGCCGATCGCGTGGATGTCCTCGGAGACCTGCGCGTAGGCGACTTCGGCTTCGGTGCGCAGTTCGGCGCGACGCTCGGGCGTGAGCGACTCGTCGTTGTCGAGCTCGACGTAGCGGCTCGGGAGGTCGGGGAGCACGAACGCGTCGGGCTCGCCGGGACGGAGGGTGTCGCGGCCGAGCTGGGTGAGGTCGGACTCGTGCTGGCGTTCGCTGACGGAGAAGTAGAGGCGTTCCTTGAGGTGGAAGCGGCGGTCCTTCTCGATCTCGGAGGCGAGGACGCCTTCGTGCTTCTCGAGGTACTTGCGCCACTTGCCGTTCTCCATCAGGCGGAGGAAGACGCGGTTGCGCGGCATGCCGTGGGCGGCGAGCCAGAGCTTGTCGAGGGCGTCGGCGGACGGCTCCTTGTCCTCGCCGAGCTTCTCGAGCTCGTCGCGGACTTCGTTCATCAGGCGGGTGATGAGGCGGATCTGGAGTTCGACCAGGCCCGAGACCGGCTGGCGGAGACGCGGGAAGGCCGGCTCGCGCTCTTCGGCCACGGGGCCGGAGATGATCAGCGGGGTGCGGGCTTCGTCGACGAGGATGGAGTCGATTTCGTCGACGATGCAGAAGTAGTGGTCGCGCTGGACCTGCTCGTCCGGCGAGAGGGCCATGCCGTTGTCGCGCAGGTAATCGAAGCCGAACTCGGAGGCGGTGCCGTAGGTGATGTCGCAGCCGTAGGCGGCCTTGCGGTCCTCGCTGGACATCTGGTTCTGGATGCAACCGACCGTGAGGCCGAGCCAGCGGTACAGGTGGCCCATCCACTCGGAGTCGCGGCGGGCGAGGTAGTCGTTGACGGTGACGAGCTGGCAGTTCCGGCCGGTCAGCGCGTTGAGGTAGAGGGGCAGGGTGGCGACGAGGGTCTTGCCTTCGCCGGTCGCCATCTCGGCGATCTTGTTCTGATGGAGGGCGATGCCGCCGATGAGCTGGACGTCGAAATGGACCATTTCCCAGGTCTGCTCGTGCTCGCAGACGATGGCCGTGCTGCCGCAGAGGCGGCGGGCGGCGTTCTTGACGACGGCGAAGGCCTCGGGGAGGAGGGCGTCGAGGGACTCACCCTGGGCGTGACGGGCCTTGAACTCGGCCGTCTTGGCGCGGAGGGCGTCATCGGACAGTTTCTGATACTCGATTTCGAGGGCGTTGATCCGCTTGACGAGGGGAGCGCACTTGCGGAGGAACCTCCGGTGGTGGCTGCCGGCGAAGAGCTTGAGGATGCTGAGAAACATGGGTCCGGGAGCGAGAGGTAGCAAACTCCGACCCCACCCCCCGGGGCAAGCCTTGACTCGGGTTGTTCACATCGGGTTTTCGGCCTTGCGGCCATCCTCCCGCCGTCAAGATGGGACGTACCCATGGCTGAAAACGTCCTTATCCTCGGCACCGGTTGCGCCGGCCTGACCGCCGCCATCTACGCCGCCCGCGCGGGCCTCGCTCCCCTCGTCCTCGAAGGCGGCCAGCCCGGCGGCCAGCTGACCACGACCTCGGAGGTCGAGAACTTCCCTGGCTTCGTCCACGGCGTCGACGGCAACGAACTCATCACGAACATGAAGGGCCAAGCCGAACGCTTCGGCGCCAAGTTCGCCTGGGACCGCATCGACTCCGTCGACTTCTCCGGCCCGATCAAGAAGCTCAAGGGCGGCGAAGCCACCTACGAGGCCAAGGCCGTGATCATCGCCACCGGCGCCTCGCCCCGTCACCTCGGCATTCCCGGTGAGATGCACTACTACGGCGGCAACGGCGTGACCACCTGCGCGACCTGCGACGGCGCCTTCTACCGCAACGTCCCGGTCGCCGTCGTCGGCGGCGGCGACTCCGCCTGCGAAGAAGCCCTCTTCCTCACCCGCTTCGCCTCCAAGGTCTACCTCGTGCACCGTCGCGATTCCTTCCGCGCCTCCGACATCATGGTGCAGCGCGTCAAGGCTCACGAGAAGATCGAGCTCGTCCTCAACGTCACCCCGAAGGAGATCCTCGGCGACGCCAAGGTCCACACCCTCCGCGTCGTCGAGAAGTCCGGCGCCGACCGCGACCTCGCCGTGAAGTGCGTCTTCGTGGCCATCGGTCACGTGCCCAATTCGCAGGCCTTCACGCCGGCCCTCGCGGTCGACGAAGGCGGTTACTTCATCGCCGGCCCCAATACCGTCAGCACCAACATCCCCGGCGTCTTCGTCGCCGGCGACTGCTCCGACCACGTCTATCGTCAGGCCATCACCGCCGCCGGCATGGGTTGCCGCGCCGCCATCGAAGCCGAACGCTGGTTGGCGGGACATTGAGCCTTGCGACGGAGTCGCAAGGCCTAGGTATCAGCGGTTGGCGGTTAGCGGTTGGGAGTGGCAAGACGCCAAGGGAGACCGGAAACCGGAATGTTAGCTTGGGATATAAAACCCCAGCCAATCATCCGGTCTCCGGTTTCCCTTTGAGTTCTTTCTTTAGGTAGGGATGCGATGACATCGCATCCGTTCGACGCCGATCTTGCGGTCTGATCGGGTCTTGGCTGCTGGCACCGGATGCCGATGGCTGATGGCCGAACCGCCGACTCCCGAATGGCCGATGCCTCGGTGGCCGTCACCTGGCACCAAGATGTGAATGCGCGGATGCGA
>CALPIW020000059.1 GCA_943323725.2 Polynucleobacter meluiroseus
GTTGGCGAGCTTCAGCGTGGCGCCGATATCGTTTTCCGTCGCCGGGCGGATGACCGCCTCAGGCATGAAGGACAGGCGCATGTTATCGAACGACGCCGCGAAGCAGGACGCCTCGTCGGTCCGGACGACTTCCGGGCCGAGCTTCGCCAGGAGGGCCTGGGTGGCGGCGGGATGCGTCTGGGCGGGAAGGCTCACGCCTCCCATCAAGCAGGGTTAGCCCAGTTCGGCAAGCCACGCTGTCGCCTCGGCGTCGGAAGGCATGCGCCAGTCACCGCGGGGGGAGAGGGCCAGCGAGCCTACCTTCGGGCCGTCGGGCATCACGGAACGCTTGAACTGCTGGCTGAAGAAGCGGTTCAGGAAGGAGCGCAGCCAGTGGCGGATCTCCGTCTGGTCATATTTCCCGGCGAACGCGTGCTCGGCGATCCAGAGGACCTTCGAGGGGCGGAAGCCGTTGCGGATGACGTGATACAGGAAGAAGTCGTGCAGCTCGTAGGGGCCGACCAGCATTTCCGTCTGCTGGGCGATCTCGCCGTCGTCGCCGGGCGGGAGCAGTTCCGGGCTGACCGGGGTGGCCACGATGTCCTCGAGGATGGCGCGTTCGGTGCCGACGTGGCGGGCGTGCGCGGCCCAGCCGACGAGGTGCTTCACCAAGGTCTTCGGCACGCCGATGTTCACGTGGTACATCGACATGTGGTCGGCGTTGAACGTGCACCAGCCGAGCGCGGCCTCGGAAAGGTCGCCCGTGCCGACGACGAAGCCGTGGCTCTGGTTGGCGACGTCCATCAGGATCTGCGTACGCTCGCGGGCCTGGGCGTTCTCGAAGGTGACGTCGTGCTTGCCGGTCGGGTGCTGGATGTCGCGCAGGTGGCGTTCGACGGCTTCGTTGATGGGGATCTCGCGGGCGGTGATGCCGAGCGTCTCCATCAGGCGCATCGCGTTGACGCGCGTGCGGGCCGAGGTGCCAGGGCCGGGGAGGGTGAGGCCGATGATACCCTTGCGGTCGAGGCCGAGACGATTGAACGCCTCGAGCGTGACGAGCAGGGCGAGCGTGGAGTCGAGGCCGCCCGAGACTCCGATGACGACGTGTTTGAGGCCCGTGTGGCGGATGCGGCGGGCAAGGCCGGTGGACTGGATCGCGAAGATCTCCTGGCAGTTCTCGTCGCGGCGGTGCGGGTCCGACGGCACGAACGGGTGCTGGGTGAAACGGCGGCGGAGCTTCGGGGTCTGGCCGGTCGGGACGCCGAGGGTGAAGCCGACGACGCGGGGGCGGACCGCGACGGGAGCGCCGAAGAAGGTGCTGTTGCGGCGACGTTCGGCCGCGAGGCGGTCGAGGTCGATCTGCGAGACGATCAGGGCCAGGTCGAAGCGGAAGCGTTCGGATTCGCCGAGCACGATGCCGTTCTCGGCGATGAGGCCGTGGCCGCTGTAGACGATGTCGGTGCTCGACTCGCCGGCGCCGGCGGCGGCGTAGACATAGGCCGCGAGGCAGCGGGCGGACTGGGCCTTCACCAGGTCACGGCGGTAGGCGGCCTTGGTGAGGAGCTCGTCGCTGGCCGAAAGGTTGCAGAGCAGGGTGGCGCCGGCGAGGGCGAGCGGGCCGCTCGGGGGCTCGACGGCCCAGAGGTCTTCGCAGATCTCGATGCCGAGCACGCAGTCCGGCATGTCGGTCGCCTGGAAGAGGAGGTCGGTGCCGAAGGGGACCTTCTGGCCGAGGAGTTCGATCTCGGCGACCGGGGCGACCCGGGCGGAGGCGAACCAGCGCTGCTCGTAGAACTCCCCCGTGTTGGGGAGGTGGGTCTTCGGGACGACGCCGAGGACCTTGCCGCGGGAAAGCGCCACGGCCACGTTGAAGAGGCGTCCGTTGACCTCCAGGGGGGCTCCGACGAGGGCGGTCAGGCCGAGCTTCGCGGTGGCCTCACAAACCTGCCCTAGGGCCTTCAGGGCGCCGTTGAGGAGGGTCCGCTGGCCGAAGAGGTCGCCGCAACTGTAGCCGGTCAGGCAAAGTTCGGGCAGGACGACGATTTCCACCCCCTCTTGGGCGGCTTTTTCCAGGGCCTGGATGATCAGGACGGCGTTGGCCGCAGGGTCCCCCAGACGGAGGGCCGGCGAGGCGGCCGCCACGGTCACAAAACCGTTCTGGTGGATGCGGTTGGACATCAAAGGACTGGTATCCGTCATGTTCACCGTTGACCGAAGGGGAGGCAACCCGAAAGGTCTGCCCAACCCTGTCAAAGGGGGTCCTATGTCCGCCCAGCCGCTCAAAGAAGTCCGTATCTTTTCGCCTGCCACCGTGGCCAACGTGGCCTGCGGTTTCGACGTGCTTGGCTTCTGCATCGACGCCCCCGGCGACGAGATCGTGGCCCGCTTCTCGTCCACCCCCGGCCTCCGTATCACCAAGATCACCGGCGACGACGGCCGCCTGCCCCTCGACTCCAAGAAGAACACCGCCGGCGTCTCCGCCCACGCGCTGCTCCGCCACCTCGGCAAGAGCGACCTCGGCATCGAGATGGAGATCCATAAGAAGATGCCCTTCGGCAGCGGCCTCGGCTCCAGCGCCGCGAGCGCGGTCGGCGGCGCCTTCGTCGTCAACCGTCTCCTCGGTGATCCGCTGACGCGTCGTCAGCTCCTGCCTTTCGTGGTCGCCGGCGAAGCCGCGGCCGATGGCGCCTGGCACGCCGACAACGTCGGCCCGTGCCTCCTCGGCGGCATCACCCTCATCCGTTCCAACGCCGAGCTCGACGTCATGGACGTGCCGATCCCGGAGCGCCTCTGGGCCGCGGTGGTGCACCCGGACATCGTCGTGCTGACCAAGGTCGCCCGCGAGATCATGCCGCGCCAGATCCAGCTCGAGACCTCCACGCAGCAGAGCGGCAACCTCGGCGGCCTGCTGTGCGGCTTCTTCAAGAGCGACTACGCGCTCATCGGTCGCTCGCTCCATGACCTCATCGCCGAGCCGCATCGCCACCGCCTGATCCCCGAGTTCTACCGCGCCAAGACCGCCGCCATGGCCGCCGGCGCGCTGGGCTTCTCGATCTCCGGCGCCGGTCCCAGCGTGTTCGCGCTCTGCGAAGGCGAAGAGACCGCCCGCAAGGTCGCCGCCGCCGTCGCCGCCGTGTTCTCGTCGGTGCCGATCAAGGCCACGCCTTACGTCTCGCGCATCAATCCCAAGGGTGTCCATGTCCTCTCCGAGTCCTAAGTTGGAATTCGTCTCCACCGCCGACGCCTCCTGTCGCGGCTCCCTGCGTGATGTGCTGCTGTCGGCCATGCCCGCCAAGGGCGGCCTCTGGGTGCCGACGCATATCCCGCAGATCGCGCCCGACTTCGTGGAGCGCCATCGCGACGCCTCCTACGCCGACCTCGCCGAGGCCGTCGTGGCCCCTTATTTCGGTGAGGTGCTCGGCCCGGCGGTGCTCCGTCAGCTCTGCCAGGAAGCCTTCAACTTCCCGGTGCCGCTCGTGCGTCCGGAGAAGTTCAAGGGCACCCCGGCCGAACGCATCGCCGTCCTCGAACTCTTCCAAGGCCCCTCCGCGGCCTTCAAGGACTTCGCCGTCCGCACCCTCGTGCGGGTCACCGCGCGCGTGCTCGGCGATGAGTTCCCGCAGTTGACCGTCCTCGCCGCGACCTCCGGGGATACCGGCGCCGCCGTGACCGAAGCCTGCGCCGGCGTCCCTGGCGTCCGCGCCGTGGTCCTCTATCCCCGCATCGGCGTCAGCGGCGTGCAGGAATCCCAGATCGCGCGCCCCCGTCCCGGCGTGGTCGCCCTTTCCGTCGATGGCACGTTCGACGACTGTCAGGCGATGGTGAAGCGCGCGCTGGCCGACGAGTCCCTGCGTCGCCATCGCCCGCTGCTCACCGCGAACTCGATCAACCCGGTGCGGCTGATCGCGCAGGTGCCGTTCGCCTTCCACGCCAAGCGCCTGTTGGCTCCCGGCCGTCGCATGGGCATCGTGGTGCCTTCGGGTAACCTCGGTAACGTCGGCGCCGTGCAGCTCGCGCGTCGCATGGGCCTGGACGTCGCCGCGCTCGTCGCCGCGACCAATACCAATTCGCCGCTGCCCGACCTCTTCGCCACCGGCGAGTATCGTCCGCGTCGCGCCGTCCCTACGGCCTCCAACGCCATGGACATCGGCGACCCGAACAACCTCAGCCGATTGCTCGCCTGGCGCGACGGCGGCCCCTCCGTGGAAGCCGTCACCGTCGACGACGTCGCCACCCTCGACGCCATGCGTCGCGTCCGCGACGCCAGCGGTTACATCCTCTGTCCGCACTCCGCCGTCGGCTGGAAGGCCGCCGAGGACCTCCTGGCCCGTGATGGCGCCAAACTCGACGACGTCATCGTCTTCGGTACCGCTCACCCCGCCAAGTTCCCGGACGTCCTGCAGCAGGCTTTCGGCGACGCCCATGCCTCGCGCTTCCCCGGCGACCTGCCGGCACCGGCTCCGCTCAGGATCGGCAACGACTTCGAGGCCGTCCGCAAGGTCCTCGAATCCGAAGCCGGCTTCGGTCGCTGAGCCGGGCACGAAAAAGCCGCCTGACGGCGGCTGTCTTCGTCGGCTGATCGCCCGGTTTATTCCGTGTCGGACACCGCGAACGTCACGTTCGTGATGTTCGCCTTGGCCAGGATATCGAGGACGTTGATCACGCGCTCGTAGCGGGCGTTCTCTTCGGCCTGCACCGTGATGAGCAGCTTGGTCTTGGACTGCTCGGCGGCCTGACCCATCAGCTTCATCTGGTTGTAGAGGTTCTCGAGGAGCTTGTCGCCGGGGGCGCCGACCGGATCTTCGTTAAGGGTGACCTCGCCGGTCTCGCTCACGCCGATCGTGACTTCATCGGGAAGTTCGGTCTCCTTGGCGGTCTCCGCGTTGCCGGGGAGGGTCGTCTTGAGTTCGTGCTCCACCTTGACGGCGCCGGCCATGACCATGAAGAAGAGCATGATCACGAAGACCACGTCGATCATCGGGGCGATCTGGAAGCCCGGAGCGGCGTCGGGAGCCTGTTCTTTCTGTTTCATGGCTTATTCCTCGTGGTTGAGGCCGGAGAAGGCGATGTTGTCGATGCCCGCTTCGGCGCCCCATTCGAGGGCCTTGGAGACATACTTGGCGTGGCACTCCTTGTCGGCGCGGACCAGCAGGCGGTACTTTTCGTTGCTGCCTTTGCGGTCGGAGAGTTCCTTGGCGATGCCTTCCTTGTCGTTCGGGTCGAGTTCGCGGTCGTCGAGCTTGTACTTGGCCTGGCCCGTGGTCTTATCCCACGAGATGTTGATCAAGCCGGCCGCGGCCTTGTCGTCTCGCTTGACGCCGTTGGAGGCGACCGGGAGCGAGATGTTCTTGTCGACTTTGAGCACCTGCGAGGAGGTGATCGACATGAAGAAGATGAGCAGCACCAGGAGCACGTCGATCATCGGCGCGACCTGGAACTCCGGTTCGCCTTCTCCGCCTCCGCCTCCGCCTGCCATGGTTGTGCTGCTGGTTTAGGGGTGGAAGGGACTTAGCCCTGGACGTTCGAAGAGGCGCTCCAGTCGGGCTTGGCGGCGTAGATCTCTTCGTCGCCGACCTTGCGGCCTTCGACTTCGTCGTAGGGGAAAGCGCGGAAGAGGCCGGTCACGATCTCGGTGATGTCGTGGATGCCCTTGTTGATGCGGTTGGCCAGGAGGTAGTAGGCGATGAACGCCGGGATCGCGATGAAGAGGCCGGAGGCGGTCGCCACGAGCACTTCGCCGATCGCGCCGGAGAGCTTGGAGGGGTCACCCACGCCGGAGGTGCCGAGGGTTTCGAACGCGCTCATCATGCCCGTCACCGTGCCGGTGAGGCCGATCATCGGGGTGCAGACGCCGATCACGGAGAGGTAGGAGGAGCGGCCCTTGAGTTCGCCCTGGATGCGGACGATTTCGGAGAGGATGGCCTCTTCGGTCATGGTCTTGCCATCCGGGGTGAAGGCGACGCCCGCCCGCACGACGTCGGCGACCGGGGAGCCGGCGGACTTGGCGAAGGCGTAGGCGCCGACGTAGTCGCCCTTCTTGAAGAGCTCACGGAGCTGGGTGACGTGCTCGGCGGGGTACATCTTGCCGGCGCTGGTCTTGATGAAGCCGTCGACCATGAACCACATCATGGCCACGGAGCAGAGGGTGATCGGGTACATGACCCAGCCGCCTTCGATGAAGAGGTCGGCGAGGGTCTTGTGGTGCACGCCGGCAGCGGCGGCGGCCTCCTGGGCCGAGGCGGTGGCGGTCAGCAGGCCGAGAAGGGCGGTGCTGAGGAGGGCGGACCGTAGGTTCATCTTCATGATGATGGGGTGTAGGTTGGTATCTAGGTTAGGTTTTGGAAAGGGGCAAGGACTCACTTGTTGCGTTCGACCTTCTCTTCGGCGGCGAGCTTGGGCTTGGCCATGATCACGCCTTCGGGGAGGGGACCGCCGGCGGCGATCTTCTTCTGGTCGGCTTCGGCCTTGGCGCGCTCCTCGGGGGGCAGCAGCTTCTTGGCCTCTTCGGCTTCCTTGGAGACCGGGTAGGAGACGATGATGTCGTAGAGGTAGCGGTTGGAGACCGCTTCGAGCTTCTGGTCGCGCATAGCCGGGCTGTCCATGCCACGGAAGGCGCGGGCGGCGCCGAGGAGGGCCTTGGGGATCATCTCGGTCTCAGAGCCGAAGAAGACCGGCACGCGCAGGTAGGTGGTCATCGCGGCCTCGTACTTCTTGGCCGCGAGGAGGGAGTTACCCTTCGTGAGGTGCAGGCGGGCCTGGAGTTCGGAGCTGTCGACCTTCGTGAGCAGTTCGGTGGCTTCGCGGATCACGGCGTCGTGTTCGCCTTTGCGGGCGCGCAGCATGAGCTTGGCCAGCTGGATCTGGGTGGCGACTTCGGGCTGCTTGGCGGCTTCTTCCTTTTCGAAGGCCGCGAGGAAGCTGTTCGTGGCGGCGTCGTTCTCGAGGCGGTCCAGGGCGTCGAGCTTGAGCAGGGAGGCTTTGACCCACAGGGAGCCGGGGACGTTCTTGAGAGGCTCGAAGAACTTCAGGACGGCCTCGACGTTGTCGAGGGCCTTGGCCGGCTCGCCGCGGTTGACGTTGTTCTGGGCTTCCTGGAGGCGGGCGGGCGTCGGCCAGATGATTTCGGTGACTTCGGAGAGCTTCCGCGTGGTCACGGATTCGAACCCGCCTTTGTTGCTGGTGAGGTCGACGGTGCCTTTGACCGCGTTGATGACGCCCTTCTTGGGGTCGACGACGGGCTTCGGCGGGACGGAGTTGTCCAGCTTGAAGGGGTCATTGACCTCCCAGCGTTCGCCCTTGAAGACGAAGGTCTGGGCCGGCGACGAGGCGGCGGCGAGGAGCGCGAAGGCGGTGAGGAGGAGGGGGCGGCGCATGGCGTTCAGAGTCCGAGGAGGTAGGCTTTGGCTTCGATCCCTTCACGGGTGTCCTTGATGCGTTCCTTTTCGAGCATCTCCTGCAGGAGGCGCTTGGCGCCGTCCTTCTGGTCGAGCTTGGTCGCGAGGATCTTGGCTTCGGCGAAGTAGGATTTCGCGGCCCAGACCTCGTACTTCTTCCAGGTCATGTAGCAGCGGCGGTAGTAGGCGACGGCGCGGGCGTAGCCGTCCTTGTCGGTCGCCTGGCGTTCTTCCATGAGTCCGAGCCAATAGAGCGAGGCGGCGGTCTTCTCGCCGCGCCATTCCTTGGTCTTGGCGATCTCTTCGAACTCTTCCTTGGCTTCCTTGTACTTGGCCAGTTCGGCGAGCGAGCGGGCGCGGGTGAAGCGGAGGTCGAGCTCCTTCGACATCAGGATGTTGTTGTCGATGGCCTCGTTGCAGAGGGAGAGGGCCTCGGCGTACTTCTTCTCGCCGAAACGGATGTCGGCCAGGCCGGCGAAGCCGTAGTCGGCGTACTCGGAGGAGCGGGCGAATTCGAGGATGTAGCGGAAGAACTCCTCGGCCTTCTTCAGGTCGCCCTTGGCCAGGAGGCTGTCGCCGACGAGGGCGAGGA
>CALPIW020000060.1 GCA_943323725.2 Polynucleobacter meluiroseus
ACCAAGGCCCGCGAACTCACCCTCCGCGCCCTGCGCCTCGGCAAGGTCGTCGTCTCCGCCAACAAGGCGCTGCTCTGCGAGCACGGCCCGGAGATCATGCAGGCGGTCCGCCAGCACGGCGGCCAGTTCCTCTTCGAAGCCAGCGTCGCCGGCGGCATCCCGATCATCAAGGCCATCCGCGAAGGCCTCGTCGCCAACCGCTTCGAGCTGATCGTCGGCATCCTGAACGGCACTTGTAACCACATCCTCACCCGCATGGGCGAAGACGGCCTCTCGTTCGCCGACGCCCTCAAGGAAGCCCAGGAACTCGGCTACGCCGAAGCCGACCCGACGCTCGACGTCGACGGCATCGACGCGTTCCACAAGGCCTCGATCCTCGCCTGGCTCGCGCACGGCAAGTGGGCGCCCTCTTCCCGTACGCTCGTCGAAGGCATCCGCAAGATCGGCCCGGCCGACATCGACTTCGCCCGCCGCTTCGGCTTCGCGCTCAAGCACCTCGCCGTCATCCGCCGCGACTTCAAGGCCAACTGGATGACCGTCGGCGTCTACCCTTCCCTCGTCCCGAACCGCGACATCCTCGCGCGCGTCTCCGGCGTCAACAACGGCATCACCCTCCGCGGTGACGTCGTCGGCGCCACCACGCTCACCGGCCGCGGCGCCGGCGGCGACGCCACCGCTTCCGCCGTCATCGGCGACATCGTCGACGCCATCGCCGCCCTCACCGGCGCGATTCCGCAGGCCCTCTCGCCCGAAGGGCTCGCCGCCCGCGAGAAGGCCGGCCGCGCCCTGCGCATGGCCTCGATCGACGAGATCGTCTCGCCCTTCTACCTGCGCCTCTCGCTGCTCGACAAGGCCGGCGTGTCCGAAGGCATCTACCGCATCTTCTCGAAGCACAAGGTGTCCATCGCCCGCGTCATCCAGTACGAGCACCCCAATCAGGGCCGTGGCACGGTCACGCTCTCGACCTACCCGGTCAGCGAGCGCAAGATGTCCGCGGTCTTGACAGAATTGCGCCGCCTCAAGACGGTGCTCGAGGAGCCGGTCGTGCTCCGCATCTTCTCTCCTGAATCCTGATCCCCGGTGGCCCTCATCGTCCAGAAATACGGCGGCACTTCCGTCGGCAACGTCGACCGCATCCAGAACGTCGCGGCGAAGATCAAGGAACAGTGGTCGAAGGGTAACCGCATCGTCGTGGTCGTGTCCGCCCGCAGCGGCGTGACCAACGACCTCATCGCCCGCGCCAAGGCCCTCTCGAAGCTCCCCGACGAGCGCGAGATGGACGTCCTGATGGCCGTCGGCGAACAGGAGACCATCGCCCTCACGGTCATGGCCCTCCACGCCATCGGCGTTCCCGCCGTCTCCCGCACGGGCGCCCAGGCCGGCATCTTCACGGACGACATCCACACCCGCGCCCGCATCACCCGCATCACCGGCGGCGACCTGCTCGCCCGCCTCGACGAAGGCAAGGTCGTCGTGGTCGCCGGTTTCCAGGGCTGCACGGACCAAGGCGAAGTCACCACCCTCGGCCGCGGCGGCTCGGACCTCACCGCCATCGCGGTCGCCGCCTCCATCAAGGCCGACCTCTGCCAGATCTACACCGACGTCGACGGCGTCTACACCGCCGACCCCCGCATCGTGCTCAACGCGAGCAAACTGCCGGAGATCTCCTACGAGGAGATGCTCGAGCTCGCCTCCAGCGGCTCCAAGGTCATGCAGTCGCGCTCCGTGGAGTTCGCGCAGAAATACAACGTGCCCTTCGAGGTCCGTTCCTCCTTTAACGACCAACCCGGTACCATCGTGAAAGCCATCGACAAGACCCTTGAAGACGCGGCCATCGCCGGCGTCGCCCTCGACCGCCTGCAGACCCGCGTCACGGTGAACGACCTCCCTGACAGCCCGCAGGCGCTCTCCGCCCTCTTCGACGACCTCGGCGAAGCCGGGCTCAGCGTCGACATGATCATCAAGAACCTGGGCAAGGACGGCAAAGCCAACCTGACCTTCTCGGTGACCACCGCCGAATTCTCCCGCGTCGAAGCCGTCGTCGGCCAGACCCTCAAGAAGCTCGGCTCGGGCTCCGTCCGTTCCGCCGGCGAGATCTCCAAGCTTTCCATCGTGGGCGTCGGCATGATCTCCCACCCCGGCGTCGCCGGCACCCTCTTCAAGGCCCTCGCTTCCGTCGGCATCAACAGCGAGCTCATCACGACCTCCGAGATCAAGATCTCCGTCGCGCTGGACCCTGCCAAGGCCGACGCCGCCGTCCGCGCCGTGCACACGGCCTTCGGTCTCGACAAGGCCTGAGCCGGCACTCGCCTCTTGCCCGCCGGCCCACCCCGACCATATTCGGGGCGATGCTGCGGTTCACCCTGGCCACCTTCCTCGCTCTCGGCGTCCTCGCGCCGGGTCGGTCGGTGTCGCAGGAACTTCCGCCGAACCTCCTGACGGCCGCCGCACCCGTCGGCGCCGCCGAACGTCCGGACGGACGCGCGCTGCTCGGACTGGCCGACCAAGCCTTGGCCGCCGGGCTTTCCTCGACCGCGGCGGGCTTCTACGCCCAGCTGCTCGCCGACCCGCGGCTGGATGAGAAATCCCGCGAACTCGCCGGCCTCGGCCTGACCGCCGCCACCCTCGAACGCGCCCGCGTACCGGAGACGAAAGCGGCGCTGAAGTTCCTGCCGAAGTCCGCTCGCAAGACCTTGCGCGAAGGCCTGCTCGCCCTCCTCGAGAACGACCTCGACGCCGCCCGCAGACTGTCGGCGGAACTCGACCTCCCCGGACTACCGGCCCACGAGACGGCCTGGGGCCACGCCCTGCGCTGGATGATCGCCGCGGCGCAAGGCGACAACCTCAACGCGACGCTCAGCCAGGAGGCCATCGCCCGCACGGCGGTCTCCGAAGAACAGCGTCAGCGCATCGAACTCCTCGGCTACCGCGCCACGATCCTCGCCGGCAAAGTCGAGGACCGCACGCTCGAAGCCTTGCGCGAGCTCGCCGACGAAGCCCGCGGCACCCCGCTCGCCTACGCCTACGCCCGCAATCTCGCGCTCGCCCATGCCCAGCGCAAGGACCCCAAGCGCGCGGCGCAGGCCCTCGCCGCGGCCGGCCGGTTGGCGCCCGCCCGCCAGGCCGAGGCCGACCTCCTCGCCGGACTGATCCTCGGCGCCGACAACATCGCCGGCCGTGAACGCCTCAAGGAAGCCGCGCGCAACCCGGCCAACGTCGCCGTGCGGCTCACCGCCCTGCGCGCGCTCGTCGCCGCCGCCGATCCGCGGGCCGATGCCGAGCCCGGCAAGCCGATCGACACCCGTGCGGTGGCCAATGAGGTGAACGATTTCCTCCTCCGCCAGAATCCGGGCTCGCTGACCTACCACTGTCCGCGCGACCCGCAGGTGCTCGACGCGATCCACCTCGCCCGCGCCCAGCTGATGCTCTTCGCCGGCAGCCGTGAGAAGGCCCGGCAAGCCGCCGAGGATCTCCTCAAAGACGTGCCGGCCAGCCCGCTCGCCCGCGAGGCGACGCGCACGCTGGCCATCGCCGCCTGGGGCGACGGTTCCTTCCGGCTGGCCGCGACCCACCTCACCACCCTCGCCGACGCGAGCGTCGAACCGGAGCGCGCCGGCCTGCGCATCGCGGCCGCCGACTGCCTCTTCCTCGCCAAGGACTTCGCGCTCGCCGAGAAAGCCTACGCCGGACTGCAGCAGGAAGCCGCCGACATCCGGCTGGCCGAAGACGCCTTCCACCAGCGCGTGCTCTGCCTGCTCGAGACGAGCGACGACGCCGCCGCCTGGGATCGCGTGGCCCTCGCCATCGAAGAAACCGCCCGCTCGCGCCGCACGCGCACGGGCGAGCCCCTCTGGTCCGCCGCCTGGAGCCTCGTCGAGGACGCCCGCAAAGCCGGCCGCGCCGCCGAAGCGGAGAAGACCCTGAACCGGCTGGGCCCCTTGCTCGCCGATGCGCGCGCCGACTACGCCCTGCGCTTCGCCTGGCAGTCCGCCCTGCTCGCCATCGCCCAAGGCCGTCTCACGCAGGCCGGCCAGCTCGCCGTCGAGATCGACCACCGACTGGAGAACCTTCCCGCCGACCCCGCGCTCAGCGAACTCCGCAAAGCCGTCCCCGAACTCCGCGGCCATGCGGCCTTGCTCAAGGCGCGCACCGCCCTGAACGCCGGCTCGGCGCAAGGCCTCGACGAACTCGTGACGCTCCGTCGTCGCTTCGGCAAGGTCCCCGCGGCCGCCGCTTCCTATCTCGTGGAAGGCCGTCACCTCGCCTCGGTCGGACGCCATGCCGACGCGCAGGACCGCTTCGAAGCGCTGGCCAAGGATTTCCAAGGCGAGCCGACGCTGGCGGAATTCGCTTCGCTCGGTCTCTACGAAGCCGCCGAACAGGCCGCCCTGCAGGCTCCGACGGCCGGCGAAGGCAAACTGAAGGATGCCGTCGAACTCCTGGAACGCTTCACCGAGACGTATCCGCTCAGCCCGCTCCTCACCCGCGTCACACTGCGCCGCGCGGAGATCCTCCGCTCGCTCGGTCAGTTCGACAAGGCCCTGCTGGTGCTCGACGGCCTCATCCGCGAGCGTCCGACGGACGTCGCCCGTCCGCTCGCCGAGATGGCCCGCGCCGACGCCCTCTTCGGGCTCGCCCAGCTGCGCCGCGACCGTAACGGCCAGCTCGACCGTCAACGCATCGCCCGCGCGGCGGCCGCCTACGAGCGTATCGCCGAAGCGTGGTCCAAGGATTCCGCCGACACGCAGACCGAGGCCTGGTACAAGTGGGCGTTGACGCTCACCGAACGCGCCAAGGCCGAGACCGGCCCGGAAGCCGCGGCCTCCCGCAACGAAGCCCGCAAGGTGCTGCTCCGGGCGCTCGGCGCGCTCCGCGGCGAACGTCCCGCCGACGCGGCGGGCCGCTTCTCCTCCGAAGGCCGGCTCTGGCTCGCCCGCTCCGTCCTGCTGATGGGAGAACTCAGCGAACAGGACGGCGACAAGGCGGAAGCCATCGCCGCCTACTCCATCATCGTGACCGTCAACCAAGGCCTCCCCGCCGGCCTCAGCCGCCTCCCCGGCCAGGCCACGGCCGAAAGCAAACTTGCGACCCTCCGCGGTTCGTCGTCCACTCCCAAGTAAGCCCCATGCGTTTCTCCTTCCCCTTCGACGCCGGTCCTTTCGTGTGGCTCCTGCTGGTCCTCGCCTTCCTCGCCCTCGTCTTCGTCGTCGAACGCGCGCTCTTCCTCCATCGCGGCCTCGTCCTCTCCTCCGACTTCATCGAAGGCGTCCGTAACAACCTGCGCGCCGGCCGCCCGCTCGAGGCGCTCGCCGCCTGCGAAGAATCCCCCGGCCCGGTGCCGCGCGTCGTGAAGGCGGCGCTGCTGCGTGCGAGCTCGGGCGAAGAAGCCATGCGGGCCGCCGCCACGGAGGCCGCGCTCCTCGAACTGCCCGTGCTGGAACGTCGCCTCGGCACCATCGCCGCGATCGGCCGCGTCGCCCCGCTGCTCGGCCTGGCCGGCGCCATCTTCGCCGGCTTCGACCTCGCGACCGCCCTGCGCGACGGCAGCGTCTACGGCTCCGCCGACGGCCTCCTGCTCGTCGTCCAAGGCGCGCTGGCCACCGCCGGTTTCGCGATGGTCATCGCCGCCGGCTGCGCCCTCGGCCACCACTTCCTCGTCGGCCGCGTCCGCTCGATCGTCACGGAAATGGAGATCGCCGCCCACTCCATCATCACCTTCGTGCGCCACGAGCTGCCGGAGGAGAAGCCGCGCCAGCCCTGAGATGCGCACGCCCCTCGGAGTCCTGGAGAAAGTCCGCCCCGCCGAACGCGGCCTCGACTTCGCGCCCCTGGCCCTCGCGCTCGTCTGCGCCGCCCTGACCTACGTCCTCTCGGCCGAATTCATCTTCGCGCCGGGCATGTACGTGGGCTTCGACCAACGCCCCGGGGCCGTGAGCTCCACCTTGGAGACACCGCGCACGACCATTGCCGATCTGGCCCGCACTTCCCTGACGGTCACCCTCGTCTCCGCCCGCGGTACCGGCGTGTATGTCGTGGCCGGCCGCGTCGTGGACCGTACCGGCCTGAGCGCCGAGCTGCGCCGGGTCGCCGCTTCCGGCGGCTCGACCCGTCCGGTGCTGATCAAGGCCGACGCTTCGCTGACCATGCAGATGTTCCTCGAGGTCTGCGAACTGGCCCGACAGGCGGGTTTCCCGGGAGTTCTGGTGGCCGCCGACGAGCGTTGATTCGCGGTTGCCAGACGCGAGCCGCGTAGAACATCCTCCGGCCAAGTGTCGTCCCCCGCGCCCAGCCCCTCCGTCCCGTCCGCCCCTCCGCGGCACATCGGCATCATCATGGACGGCAACGGCCGCTGGGCCGCCGCGAAGGGCCTGCCCCGCCTCGAAGGCCATCGTCGGGGCGCCGAACGCCTGATCGAGACCGTCGACGCCTGCATCGACGCCGGCGTCAATACGCTCACCGTCTTCGCGTTCTCCGCCGAGAACTGGAAACGACCGCTCGAAGAGGTCAGCGGCCTCTTCAAGCTCGGCGAATGGATTCTCCGCGCGCACCTCGCTCGCCTGGAGAAGCGCAACGTACGCCTGCACGTCATCGGTGACATCACCGCCCTGCCCGACTTCGTCCGCTCGCCGCTCGAGGACGTGATCAAATCGAGCAAGGACAACACCGCCTTCAACCTCGTCGTGGCCCTCAACTACGGCGCCCGTCAGGAGATCGTCGCCGCCGCGCGCTCGATCGCGGCCGACGTCGCCGCCGGCAAGCTCGCGCCGGAAGCCGTGGACTGGTCCGCCGTCGAAGCCCGCCTGCAGACCGCCGGCCTGCCCGACCCGGATCTCATCATCCGCACCTCGGGTGAATTCCGCCTGAGCAACTTCCTGCTCCTGCAGTCCGCCTACGCCGAGATCGTCTTCGCGTCCGTCTTCTGGCCCGACTTCGACAAGGCGCAGCTGCATCTCGCCCTCGCCGAGTACGCCAAGCGCGAACGCCGCTTCGGCATGACCGGCGCCCAAGTCCAGACCCCCGCCCAAGCATGAAAGACCGCGCCCTCAGCACCATCGGCCTCTGGGTTGTCGTCGGACTCGTCATCTGGATCGGCGGTTTCTTCTCGGTCGCCGAACAGGCGTCGTTCGGCCTGCTCGCGCTGATCATCGGAGCGGCGCAGTATGAATTCTATTCCCTCGCGCAGCGGATCCCCGGCGTGCGTCGCCCGAGCCTGTCCGGCATCGTCGCCGGTTTCACCCTGCACTTCGCGCTCTTCTTCTTCGCCCCCGAACAGGCGCGCACCCACGTCGTGCTGACGATCGGCGCCCTGCTCATCGGCGCCCACCTGCTGTCCTTGCTGCGTCATCCCGGCGAAGTGCCGACGCTCCTGCGCCGCTTCCCCACGCTCTACGGCTTCGCCTACCTGCCGTTCATGCTGGCCTCGCTCATCGCCATCGCGCGCATGAAGGAAGGCCAGCTGCTCACGACCCAGTCGGTCGGGCTTTACTACGTCGTCTGGGTGTTCGTCGCCACGAAGTTCACCGATGTCGGCGGCCTCCTCTTCGGCGTCCCGTTCGGCAAGCACAAGATCGCCCCGAGCATCAGTCCCGCCAAGAGCTGGGAAGGCTGCGCGGGCGGACTCGCCTGCTCCGCGCTGGTCTCCGGTCTCTACGCCTGGCTGCTGCGCGACGCCGTCGGCGTGAGTTTCATGGTCCCTTGGAAGGCGGCCGTCATGGCCCTGCCGATCGCCGTGCTGAGCATCCCCTCCGACCTCGTGGAGTCGGTGTTCAAGCGGCTCGCGGGCGCCAAGGATTCCGGCGCGACCATTCCCGGCATCGGTGGCGCGCTCGACCTCATCGACAGCATGGTGCTCACTTCGCCCGCCGCGCTGATCCTGCTGTCCTACTTCCTCGAGTGGGCCAAGCGCGGCTGATGACCGCGTCC
>CALPIW020000061.1 GCA_943323725.2 Polynucleobacter meluiroseus
CGGCAAGGCGCGTTCGGGTTGCTACTATCGCCGCCTCAAGGCCGACGGCACGCTCGAGAAGGCCTGAAGCCTCAACGCCGGCCCAGCGCCTGCAGGACGAGGTCGGTCTCGATGTCGAAGCGGACCACGAGCAGCTTGGTCTGACGCGTCAGCCGGTCGGCGCCCGGACGGGCGGCGAAACCGAGCGCGTCGAAGTCGCCTTGGCGTTCGGTGAGATGTTGCAACGCGGCTTCGGCTTTGTCGCCGGTGCGGTAAGCGAAGGCGATCGTCGCGACGAGGAAGGCGCCGTCATCGCTTTCGCCGACGGCGATCGTGGCGCTCTCGGCCGAGGTGCCCGCCTCGACGAGCGCGCGGCCGAGCCACCGCCGCCGCCCGGCGGTCTCAAGCAAGGCGCCGACTTCGGCGGTATGCACGACGAGATAACCGTGCGGCAGGGCCGCCGATTGCGCGCGGGCCAAGCCGGGTAGGCTTTTGCCGCCTGCCGGCGGCTGACTCAACGGGAGGCGGGCTTCGGCCATGCCGGCGGGGACGAAACCCACTTCGATGCGCTCCGGAAGGGTGGCCCGTAGTTCATTGATGCGGGTGCGCAGGCCCTCGCGTCGAGTCGGCTCGGTCAGCTCCGCGAGCGCGCGCAGGACGCCGTCCGCGCAACGTCGGTCCGCCGCTTCCTGCGGGTAGATGACCGCGACCTCGCGACTCCGCGGATCGACGGAGAGCCGGAGGTCTCCGGGTCTCAGCCATCGCCACGCCAGGAGTCCGCCGACGGAGATCACGGCGAGCAACAGCAGGGCGGCAGGGCGGGGCATCTGTTCCGGATTAAACCTTCGGCGGCCGTTCGGGACAAGCGGATTGGCCGCTCGGATCCGGGCACAAAAAAGGGCGCCGAAAGGCGCCCTTGAGGAGGTTGTTAATCCGAGGATTAGTAGCCGCCACGGTCGCCGCCGCCGAAGCCGCCGGAGCGACGTTCGCCGCCGCCGAAGCCGCCACGAGAGCCGCCGCCGCCGAAGCCGCCGCGAGAGCCGCCGCCGCCGAAGCCGCCGCGATCTCCGCCGCCGAAGCCGCCGGAGCGGGGACGGTCGCCACCGAAGCCGCCGGAGCGGGGACGGTCACCACCGAAGGACGGGCGTTCTTCGCGAGGACGAGCGACATTGACCTTCAGGGGGCGACCCATGAAGTCGATGTTCTCGGTCTTAGCGATCGCATCCTGAGCGGCCTGAGCATTGGCCATGGTCACGAAGGCGAAGCCACGAGGACGACCCGTGAACTTGTCCATCATGACTTCCACGGAGACCACTTCGCCGCCTTGGGAGAAGTGAGCGCGGATGTCGGATTCGGTTGCGGCCCAGGGCAAGTTGCCCACGAACAGTTTGTTTTCCATATTATCTTTTGTTTTGCTTGGTTTACCTACACCGCATTGCCCGTTTCCGACCTTCGGATTTCGATTTGCCGTCTTAACGACCGTCAACTCACCGGATTATTGCGGGGCTTGTCTCTTACTTTGGTTATTTTCCGAGACAAACCTGACCGCTTATAAGGAGCTTTTACCCGGCTTCGGCAAGTTTATTCACAATAGGGGGCTTTCCTCAGCCCTGCGTTGACTCCTTTAACCGCCTGAAAGAGGCTATTTTCATGAGCGCCGCCCTCACTCCCGAGCAGATCCAGGCGGCTTTGCCTGGCTTGGCTGGCTGGCAGTTGGAAGGTTCTAAGTTGTTGAAAGCGTATAGGTTTAAGGATTTCAAGGCGGCCTTGGCCTTCATCAACCAGGCGGGGGCCATCGCCGAGCAGCAGGGTCACCACCCAGAAATCCATAATATCTGGAATCAGGTCACCCTCCGGCTCTGTACCCACGACGCGGGGAATCAGATCACCGAGAAAGATTTGACCCTCGCCCGCGCCCTCCAATCCCTGTCCCTCCCGTGATCGACGATCCCGCAGAAGCTTTGGATATCCTCCTTGAGGAGCTCAAGCGCCAGAAGGCCGCCGGGGTCCGCCGCGTCAGCATCACGGCCGACTCCCTGACCGCCTTGAAGGCCCTCGCCGGCACGCCGGCCGCTCAGGCCGCTCCTACGCCCGCCAAACCTTCGGCTGCCCCGGCCCCCGCTTCCATCCGTCCGGCCGTGACCCCGACGCCTGCGCCCGCCCGACCGGTAACCCCGGTGGCCGCCGCGCCCAAGCCGGCCGTCGTCGTGTCCGCCGCGCCGATTTCCGACGCGCCGATCTTCACCCTCGCCGCCGGCCCGAAGGCTGAGCGCCTGCAGGCCCTGCGTCAGCTCATCGACGCGTGCGCCGAGACGAAGAAGCATCTGAGCGCCCCGCAACGCCCGCTCCTCGGCCATGGCTCCCTCGACGCCAAGGTCGTGTTCGTCGGCGAAGCGCCCACCATCGTGGAGATGGAGGCCGGCCAGGCTTTCGCCGGCGAGTCCGGCGAGCTGCTCCAGAAGATCCTCTCCGCCGCGGCGATCAATCCGGCCGACTGTTATTTCGTGCCCGTCATGGTCTGGCGTCCGGAGCCCCCGACCCAATACGGCAAGCGTCCGCCGACCGCGCGCGAGATCGCGTTCAATCTCCCGTACCTCCGCGCGCAGATCGACGTCGTCGCCCCGCGCGCCGTCGTCGCCCTCGGCGCGCAGGCCTTCGAAGCGCTGCACGGCCGCACGCCGTCGATCACGCAGGCTCGCGGCCAGTGGTTCGACCTCGGCGGCGTGCCGCTGCTGCCGACGTTCCATCCCAACTATCTCCTGCACACGCCCAGCGCCTCCGCCAAGCGGACCGTCTGGGAGGACTTCCTGCTCCTGATGGAGAAGCTCGGCCTGCCGATCAGCGAGAAGCAGCGCGCCTTCTTCGCGACGAAGTAAGCCTCAGCGGACGGAGTCGTTCAGGCGGCTGAGCGTGAACGACAGCACCTGCGAATTGCGGCCGCTCGCCTTGAGGGCCTTGCGGCGTTCGGCCGGCAGGTCCGTCAGCGCGCCCGGCACGAAGCCGCAGGCCGACTGGAAGAAGCCCTGCGTCTGCGTGGTGAGCGCGATGAGTTTCTTGGCGCCGAGCTTCTTGGCCTGACGCTTCGCGAATTCGACCAGTTTGCTGCCGACGCCGCGGCCGTGGTAGAACGGCTGCACGTAGACCGCGCCGAGCTCCATGGTCTTGCCGCCCGGGTAGGGGCGGAGGGCGGCGCAGCCGATGATGCTGTCGTCGATCTCGTAGACGTAGAAGTCGGCGAAGGACTGCTCGATCTGCTGGCGCGTGCGCGCCACGAGGGCGTCGGTCTTCGCGCCGTGCTTGGCGAGGTTGTAGAGGGCCTGGGCGTCCTTCTTCTTCGCCTGGCGGATGCGGTCGTAGTCGTTGGCGTGCACCATCGTGCCGAGGCCGACCTTGTCGAAGATCTCGGTGAGGAGGCAGCCGAAGACGCGGCCGTCGAGGATGTGGGCGCGGGGGACGTCGTTGTCGAGGGCCTTGGCGGCCTGCACGGCCTTGCTGCGGATGCGCGGGTCGAGCTTGGCGTGCTTGTCCGCGAGGAGGCGCTTGAGGTCGTCTTCCGGCAGGTTGAGCTGCACGACGCCGTCCACCTGCAGGCCGCTGAAGGGCGTGAGGTAGATCAGCTTCGAGGCGCCGAGGGCCACCGCGAGCTCCATGGCGAGGTGGTCGCTGTTGACGCGCAGGGACTGGCCTTCGCGGTCGCACACGATCGGCGTGACGAGCGGGAGGATGTCCTGCGAGAGCATGGACTTCAGGATCGCGGCGTCGACCTTCTCGACCTTGCCGGTGTAGAGATGGTCCACGCCCTTGAGGCGGCCGATCTTGGTCGAGCGGACGGCGTTGGTGATGGCGCAGCGCAGGCCGGCCTGGGAGAGGTTCTCGAGGACGGACTGCGAGACGAGCGCCGAGGCCTCGCGCGCGAGCGACATGGTCGAGACGTCGGTGGGGCCTTCGCCCTGGATGTCGGAGAGCGCGATGTTATGTTCGCCGGCGAGGCCGACGAGCTGCTGGCCGATGCCGTGCACGAGCACGACCTTGATGGAGAGGCTGCGCAGGACCGCGATGTCGGTGACGATGTTCGCGAAGTTCTCGTGGGACACGATCGAGCCGTCGACCGCGATGACGAACACGTGGTCGCGGAACATCGGGACATACCGGAGGATCCCCCGGAGGTCGGTCGGCTTCATGGCGCGCTCACGCTGGCTGGACATGCTCAATCCTTATGGACTCCCCGACGGGCGGGGCAATACTGATGACGCATGCCGAAGCCGCCCCGAGTCCGCCGTGAGACGGTGCCGCCCGACCTCCGGGAGCCGGTGGACGCCTTCCTGGCGCACCTCGCGCTGGAACGCGGCGCGGCGAAGCTCACGACGGAGGCCTATGAGTCCGACCTGGTCCGCTTCGCCGCCCACTGTGGCCGGGCCGGCCGGACGAACTGGACGGAGGTCTCGCTGGCCGACGTCGATTCCTGGACGCGCGCCCTCGACCGTAAGGGCCACGCCGCCGCCTCGCTCGCCCGCCGGCTCTCGGCGGTCCGCTCCTTCTCCGCCCACCTCGTCCGCAGCGGGCTCCGCCGCGACGACTTCACCGAACTCGCCCGCGGGCCGAAGCTTGGCCGCAAACTGCCCGGGATGATCAGCGCGGAGGAAGCCGCCAAGGTGGTCTCGGCACCCGACACCGCCACGCCGCAGGGCCTACGTGACCGCGCGATGTTGGAACTGATGTACGGCTCCGGCCTGCGTATCTCCGAACTCTGCTCGCTCGAGATCCAGGCCGTCGATGCGGAGTCGGCCCTCGTGCGCGTGACGGGCAAGGGTTCCAAGGACCGCGTCGTGCCGGTCGGGGAGACGGCGCTCCTCGCGCTGCAGGTCTATCTCAAGGCCGGCCGGCCCAAGCTCGTCCGGCCCAAGACGGGCAGCGCGCTCTTCCTCAGCGCCCGCGGCGTGGCCATCTCCCGCAAGACCTTCTGGCTGGGCGTGAAGCAGGCGGCGCAGCGCGCCGGCGTCTCGGTCCCGGTCAAACCGCACTTATTGCGCCATGCCTTCGCGACTCACCTCTTGGAAGGCGGCGCCGACCTGCGTTCGATCCAGGAGATGCTCGGCCATGCCGACATCGCCACGACGCAGATCTATACCTCGGTCGACCGGACGGCATTGTCCGCCGCGCACCGCCGCCACCACCCGCGCGGACGCGGGAAGGGGCGTTAGCGGCCGGCGAGCATGAACAGGCCGCCGAGCAGCGAAGCCGCGGCGAGCACGAACACGAGCACGCGCGTGCCGAGGGGCAGTTCGAGCGGGGCCAGTTCTTCGTCGTCCTCCGTCGGGCGGACGACCGCCTCGCGCAGGATGGAGAAGTAGTAATGGATGCTGATCGCGACGCCGATGAGGGCGGCGCCGAGGACCCACCAGAGCTTGGCGGCCACGAGCAGGGCGAGGACCAGCAGCTTGGCGATGAAGCCGACGGAGGGCGGGATGCCCGCGAGCGAGCCGATGCCGAAGCCGAGGGCGGCGCCGAGCAGCGGGGAGCGACGCAGCAGGCCGCGGAGGGCGAGCTGCGGACGGCGGTGGTCTTCGAGGGCCGGCAGGGCGACGAGCGCCTGGGCGGTGAGGAACGTGCCGACGACGTAGGCGAGGAGGTAGAGGACGACGACCTGCTCGACGTCGTAGCCGAAGGCGTCGACGCCCGGGAGGACGAGCGCGGCGGTGACCGCGGCGAGGATGAAGCCGGCGTGCGAGACGCCCGAAAGCGCGAGCGTGCGCTTCACGTCCGTCGTGGCCAGCGCGCCGAGGTTGCCGACGAGCAGGGTGAGCACGGCGCCGACCGCGAGCAGCGGGGCGACCTTGACGGCGAGCGGCGCGAACGGACCGGTGGCGAGGATGAGCAGCGTGAACGCGCCGGCGGCCTTGGAGGCCGTGCCGAGGAACGCGGTCGTCGGGGTCGGGGCGCCCTGGTAGACGTCCGGGATCCAGGCGTGGAAGGGGAACGCGCCGAGCTTGAAGGCGACGCCGCCGAGGATGAGGGCCACGCCCGCGAGGGTGAGCGGCGAGACCGCGCCCGCGGCGGACTGGGCGGCGAGGGCCTTGCCGATCTGCGTGAAGTTGAGCGAGTCGGTCACGCCGGGGACCGCGCCGAGCGCGCCGTACACGAGGACGATGCCCATCAGGAGCAGGGCGGAGCTGAGCCCGCCGGCGACGAGGTACTTCACGCCGGCTTCGAGCGAGGCGGCGCTGCGGCGCAGGTAGCCTACGAGGACGTAGAGGCCGACGGCGGCCGTCTCGAGCGCGAGGAAGAACGTGACGAAGTGGTTCGACTGGACGAGCAGCATGAACGCGGCGGTCACGACGAGCAGCACGTGATGGTAGTCGGCCACGGCGGCGTCGCGTTCGCGCAGGAAGCGTTCGGCGAGGAAACTCGTCAGCAAGGCCGAGAGCAGGAAGACGGCGCGCACGCCGTCGGTCGGGAGGTTCTGGCGGAGCAGGCCGGCGAACGACTCGACGTCGGCCGCCTGGGTCCACGGACCGGCGACGACGCTCATCAGCGCCACGAGGGTCAGGCCGGTGCGGGCGGTGACGGGGATGAGCGCGCGCAGGGACTTCGGCAGCAGCATCGCCTGCAGGAGGCAGAGCAGGGAAAGGCCGGCGACGGCGATCTCCGGGAGGATGGTCAGCCAGTCGGCCGAGCGCGGGGCGAGGAGTTTGAAGGCCGGGTCGACGGCGGCGAAGAAAGGAGTCATCGGACGGGAAAGATCAGCGCTGGGCGGGTTGGGCGGCCTTGGCGGGAGCGGCCTTGGCCGGCGCCTTGGTGTTGTGCTGCGAGTAGGTCGTGACGCCGGCGGCGACCGGGTTGACGGACTTCGTCACGAGCGAAGGCACGAAGCCGATCGTCAGCGAGGCGGCGAGGAGGACGCCGGCGGCGGCGCGCTCGGCCCAGCCGAGGTCACCGAAGGGAGCGACGGCCCAGCGCTTCTCGAGCGCTTCGGAGGCGGGACCGAAGAACGTGGCGGCCACGGCGCGGAGGGCGTAGACGGCCGAGATCACGACGGTGGAGGCGACGATGGCCTGCAGCCACAGGGGCTGGGCGCGTAGGGCGAGGAAGACGCCGACTTCGCCCCAGAAGTTGCCGAAGCCGGGAAGGCCGATGGACGCCATGGTCGCGGCGACGAAGAACGCGGCGAGTACCGGCGTGCGCGCGGCGAGGCCGCCGAGTTCGTCGAGACGGTAGGTGCCGGCGCGGGCGCGCACGGCGTTGGCGAGGAGGAAGAGCGCGGCGCAGGAGAGGCCGTGCGCGACCATCAGGAAGGCGGCGGCGTCGAGGCCGTCGGCCTGGCCGGTCACGCCGCAGACCCAGATGCCGAGGAAGATCGGACCCATGTGCGCGACGGAGCTCCAGGAGAGCAGCTGCTTGAGGTCGCGCTGCGCGAGGCAGATGAGGCCGACGAGCAGGACGTTCGCCACGGCGAACCAGAGGAACCAGGTGCCGAGCGAGCCGCCGGTGATGTCGAGGCTGCTCAGGCCGAGCAGGATGATGCCGTAGAGGCCGAACTTCTTCAGGGCGCCGGCGTGGAGCATCGAGACCGGGGTCGGCGCGGCGGAGTAGCCGGGGGCGGCCCAGGAATGGAACGGGAAGAGCGAGGCGAGCGTGCCGAGGCCGAAGAGCACCAGGGCGCCGACGGCGGCCGGGATGTGCTTCGCGTTCTGCAGGCCGAGGGCGACGTTCTCGAACGTGGCCGCGCCGTACTCGACGCCGGCGGCGTCGACGGCGATGAGGATGCCCGCGAGGGAGGCCATGGCGCCGGCGGTCAGGAAGATCGCCATCTGCATGGCGGCCGGACGACGGCCTTCGCCGCCCCAGAAGAGCGTGAGGATGAACGTCGGGATGAGCGCGAACTCGTGGAAGAAGTAGAAGCCGACGAGGTGGTTGGTGCCGAACACGCCGAGCGTGCCGCCGAG
>CALPIW020000062.1 GCA_943323725.2 Polynucleobacter meluiroseus
CCTTCGCCGGCGCCCAGGGCGGCCAAGGCCGCGCGGATCGCGCCGATGTCCGCTTCGCCGCGGTCGACGGGAATGGAATGGCAGGCGCGGATCACGAACCCGAAGACGGGGTTGTCGAAGAGGGAGCGGCGGGCGATGAAGGAGATCTCGCGCGGCAGGCACGACCCGAGCAAGGGTGGGTCCAGCATGCTCTGGTGATTCGAAGCGAAGAGGCACGCGCCGGTGGGCACGTTCTCCCAGCCTTCGACTTCGAGCGTGGAGAAGACCTCGATGAACGAACGCGCGCCGTGGTAGACGGCCTTGTAGATCAGGTTCTTCGAATCGAGGATCATCGGGGCAGGGCGGCCACCTTGATCAGTTCGCCGATCTGGCTCACGACGGCCTCGAGGGATAGGTGCGTATTATCCAGGCGGCAGGCCCCGTTCGGGCAGACCATGGGCGCGGTCTTGCGCGTGGCGTCGAGATGGTCGCGCTGGGTGACCTGATCGGCTTGGCCTTCGGCGGCCCGGCGCTGGGCGCGCGCGTCCGCGTCGGCTTCGAGGAAGATGCGTACTTCGGCGTCCGGCAGGACGACGGAGCCGATGTCACGGCCTTCCATCACCACGCCGGCGAAACCTTGCTCGCTCGCGAGTTTCACCTGGGAGCGCTGGTATTCGAGGAGGAACGTCCGGACGGAGGGCAGGGCGGCGATCTTCGAGACCGCCGCGTTGACCTCGGGTGTGCGCAGGTCGGCGTCATCAGGCAGGGCGCCGTCGAGGGTGAGCGCCGAGCTGCGCGCGCCCTGGCGGGCGACGATGCGCGAGCCGATGCGCAGCTTCGCCAGCGCAGCCTTCACGGTGGCGGGATCGTCGGCGGATGCGCCCGCGAGGAGCAGCGCGCGGGTGAGGCTGCGGTAATGCGCGCCGGTGTCGACGTGGAGCAGGCCGTGCAACTGGGCGAGTCGGCGGCTGGTGCTGGACTTGCCCGAAGCAGCGCCGCCGTCTACGGAGACGCGAACGAAGTTCGTGCGGAGGGCCTCGAGGGCGCGGAAGAAATGCGGGAAGGTCTTGCCCGTGCAGGCGGGGTCCTGGATGGCGATCCAGGGACGGCCGTCGCCGAAGAGGTCGAAGCTGCCGAGGATACCGAAGCTCATCGCCATGCGATGGTCTTCGTACGTGTGGATCTCGACGGGACCAGCGGCGGCCGCCTGACGCAGGGCCGCTTTGTTCGGGAAGATGGTCAGCGAGGAAAGCGACTCATCCGCGCGGAGCTGAGCGGCGGATGGGTCGACCTTGAGCCCGAGGCGTTCCAGTTCGGTCGCCATCGCGAGTACGCGGTCGGTCTCCTGCTTGCGCGTGTGGGCGATACCGCGGATCTTCACCGGGCCGTCGGCCAGAGCGGCGACGGTCGCCAGCGTGAGGAACGTATCCGAGAAAGCGTTGAAGTCGAAGTCGCCGCCGCGGATACCGGCCCAGGAGTCGGAGACCAACGTGCCGTCGGCCGAGCGCAGCTTGGCGCCGCACGCTGCGGCGACCTTGGCAAAGGCGGTGTCACCCTGGAGTCCGCCGTCGGCGTAGCCTTCGATGCGGACGGACGCGCGGGCGCCGGTGACGGCGGGCAGCGCGATGAAGTAGCTGGCGGCGGTGGCGTCAGGTTCGATCGCGTAGGCAGGCTGGGCGACGTAGGGGCCAGGAGCCGCGCAGCTCCAGCTGCCGTCGGCGAGACGGGTCAGGGGCCGGCCGAACTGGCCGCACATGCGCGCCGTCATCTCGACGAACGGTTCGGACACCGTGGAGCCCTTCATGCTCACCGTCGCTCCGGCCGAGAGCGGGAGCACCATGAGCAGGGCGGAGAGAAGTTGGGAAGAAGCCGAGGCATCGACCTCCAGGCGGCCAAGTTTACCTGTCGTGTGAAGCGTGAACGGGAAACCGTTCGCGGCCGAACCATCGGGAGCGACCGCGCGGCAGCCGGCGGCGCGCAAGGCGTCGAGCAATCCGCGCATCGGGCGGGCCCGCATGGCTTCGTCGCCATCCAGTTCATATTCGCCGCCCGGCGCGAGCGCGAGGAAGGCGGTGAGGAAACGCGCCGCGGTGCCGGCGTTGCCGACGTGCAGCTGGGCGCGATCGCGCGGGATGCGCCCACCGAGGCCGGTGATACGCACCGTGCCGGCGGCTTCATCGTCGGTCACCTCGAACCCCAGCGCCCGCAGGGCGGCGATGAGGATGCGGGTGTCGCGGCTGAAGAGCGCGCCGGTGAACAGCGTGACGCCGTCGGCCAGCGCGGCCAGGATCAGGGCGCGGTTGGTGATGCTCTTCGAACCCGGGACCTGGGCGACGCCGCGGGCGGGAGTCTGGAAGGGGCGGATGACGAGGGTCGGGCTCATTCGGACCGGTCGAGGTTCTGGCGGGCGATGCGGGCTTCGGCGAGGAGACGGCGCAACGTGGCGGCGTCGTTCGCTTCCACGGCCGCGCGGAGTTCGGCGGCGCGCCGCTCGAGGTCACGGAGGCCGGCCGCGGTGTGCCGGGCGTTGGCGAGCATGATGCCCACCCAGAGATTCTCTTCGCCGGCGGCGATGCGGGTCGTGTCGCGCAGGCCGGCGCCGACCGCGAAGCGGCGGAAACCGGGCTGGTCCATCACGGCGAGCATGAGCGCCGAAGCGGCGGCATGCGGCACATGGCTGATCGCGGCGACGATCTCGTCGTGCTTGGCGGCGTCGGTCTCATGCAGGACCGAACCGAGTTCCTGCCAGAAGCGACGCACGGTGGCCAAGGCCTGCGGATCTTCGGAGCCGGTCGGCGTCAGGAAGCAGACACGTCCTTCGAAGAGCTGGGCGGAAGCGTGCGAGGCGCCGGCTTTCTCGCCGCCGGCCATGGGATGGGCGCCGACGAAAGGATTGGCCGCGGGCAGGCGGCGGGCGGCGAGCAGGATGGCCCCTTTCACGCTCCCGGCGTCGGTGACGACGGCGCCCGGCGCGAGGCCGGGGGCGATGGCGAGGAAGGTCTCCTCCGCGGTGTCGACGGGCGTCGTCACGATGACGAGGTCCGCGCCGCGGACGCAGTCGGCCGCGCTCTCGAAGACTTCCGCCACGCCGAACCCACGCAAGGTCTCCCGCGATCCCGCCGAGCGCGACCAGCACGCCAGCGAACCGGCCAGGCCCTTCCGCGCCGCCGCGAGGAGGATGGAGCCGCCGATGAGGCCGGCGCCGACGACGGCGATGCGCTTGAATTGAGCCATTTCCAATATTGAAGGTATGACTTTGATGAACCAGAGTGACGAACTATTAAAGCAAACAAACCGCCGGCGACGAAGTTGTCGGTCCGCTCATGAGCAACGGCCCACAACCACCCAGACCCGACTTCGTGCCCGCCGCGGATCCCCGGGCGCGCCGCGGACGTTTCTCCTTCGAGGCCGTCTGGGCCCGGCTGCGGCTGCCCTTGCTATTGCTGGTGATCGCCTCCCTGGCCGTCGCCTCCCTCCTGCTCTACACGGCGGAGCGTCGGACGACCCGTCAGTCGGAGCTCACGGTGTCCGCCGCCGACGCCGAGGCCCTCCGTCAGCGTTCGCTCGCGGCGGAAGCGGCTTTCGAGAAAGTCCGCCAAGAGCGCTTCGAACTCACCGAAGACGATGTCCGTCTGCTGGAACAGGCCTTGCAGGCCCAGGAAGAGTATCTTTCCGCCCTCCGCTCCGTCGGCACGGAAGATCCGCGGCTCGTCTCCCTCCGCCGCCGGTTGCACCTCCTCCGGGGCGAGCGACTGCGCCAGGAGTCGGCCACCCTTGAGGCCGCCGCCCTCGCCCTAGCCAAGTCCGACGAAGTCGGGGCCGCGGAAAAGCTCCGTCGGGCGGTCGCCTGCGAACAGGAGATCGCCGATCGCTGGCAGTTCTCCGGCCTGGCTGATTCCGGCCGGCGCGCGTTGCTCGACACCCGCCTCCGCCGCCTGGAATCCTCCGCGCTGTGGCAGAAGGGACGCGCCTTGGAAGTCGAGGCGGAGAAGTCCTTCGCCGCCGGCCGTTTCGCCGAGGCCGCGGAACGTTTCACTTCGGCCATCGACGCCGAGAACGAATTCCTCGCGCGCTATCGCGACGTACGTGACACCGCCTTCGGCCGCGCCGAACAGCTGGCCATCCGCCGCGAGACCGCGGCCTCCGGTCTCGTCTGGGAGGAAGTCAGCCGGTATCAGGCCGCCGCCGAAGCCGCCGAAGCGAAAGCCGATTGGCCTGGCGCCGCCGCCCGCTGGCAGGACGCCGTCGATGCGTTCGCGCGCCTGCTCACGGCGCATCCGCGCAGCCAGTTCGCCGACCGGGCCAAGGAAGCCGCGATGGCGACGCGCCTGAACTTCGCCCGTTTTCACGACGACGTCACGCGCGTGCGCGCCGCCGCCGCCCGACTTCGCCAAGCCTTGCGGGCCCGCCAGGTCGACGACGCCCTCCGCCTGGCCGATGCGGTCCTCGCGGACGCCCGCCGTCTCGCCGAGGCGGGCACCGGAGTCTTTCGACCGGAGGATGAAGAGCGACAGGAACTGGAATTCATCGCCTCCCATGCGGCGATGATCCGGGGTTATCTGCCGGAGGCCGATCGGCAGCTGCTCCCCGTCCCCGGTCAGACCGTCCGGATGTACCGCACCGAGATCCCGCAAGGTCTCTACGCTTCGTTGATGGACGCCAATCCGAGCGCCTTGCGCCGCGAAGCCAATCCGGTGGAGTCGGTCGCCTACGCCGACGCGGAACTGTTCGCCCGCCGCTTGAGTTGGATTCTCGGCGGACGCGCCCGTCTCCCGACCGTCGGTGAGCACGCGGCGGCGGCCGGCGACCTGACCAAGCCGGCTTCGGCCGACGTCGCCTGGACCGCGGCCAACACCGAAGGCGTCGACGCCCGTCCGGCGGGCTCCGCCAAGGCCGATGCGCAGGGCTTCCATGACCTCGTCGGCAACGTGGAAGAATGGGCAGCGGCCAAAGAAGGGGAGACCCGGGCCCCCGTCGTGGGCGGCAGCGTGGCCTCCGCGTCCGCCCCCGGGCTGGCGGTCCGGCAGGTCCATAAGCGCGAGAAAAGCCGGACCCTCGGATTCCGTATCGTCATTGAATAATCGGCTCCGGGGCCCAATCATCGCCAGACCCCATGGCACCCCCCGCCTCCCGCCTCAAGCGCGCCGCGTTTTTCTTCGCGGCTTACGGGATGCTGGCCGGGCTCTCGCTCTGGTTCGCCTATGAACTCCGCTTCCTCGGGGCCGATGAACTGACCACCAAGGAGAGCGTCACCTATCTTCATGGGCAGCGCCCCCTCGCCTTGCTCTGGCTTGTCCCGCTCAAGGTGGGCTTGCTCGCGCTCTGGGGTCAGTTCCGCGGCGTGTTCTATTACTTCCGCCTGCCCGACGCCTTGCGCACGACCCTCGCCCTCGCGACCGCCACCTTCGCGGCCTTGGCCATGCCGAATCTTTTGGGCGGCGGCGCGCCGGACGATCCTTTCAGCCTTCCGCGCGGCGTCACGCTGATCGACTTCAACCTCTCGCTGGTCTTGTTCATCGGCTTCCGCGTTTCCGTCCGCGCGCTCCGCGAGCGTTTCTCCGCCGGCACCGGTTCGCCGGCCGGCGTCGTCGAGCGCATCGCCGTCGTCGGCGCCGGCCAGACGGGCGCCCAGTTGGTCGCCGATCTGCTCGGCCGTCGCGGTCACGGCCTCGAACCGGTCTGCTTCCTCGACGACGACGTCGCCAAGCATGACCTCCACATCCATGGCGTCCCCGTGGTCGGCTCGCCGGCCCGCATGGGCGAGCTCGCGGAGAAGTTCGGCGTGACCGAAATCATCCTCGCGCTGCCGGCCACCAGCGTCCGTCGCATCCGCGAAGTCAGCGCCCTCGCCGCCGCCAATAATCTCCGCGTGCTCGTCGTCCCGTCGATGGCCGAGCTCGCCGGCGGCCGCGTCCGCGCCTCCGACATCCGGCCGATCTCCGTCGAAGACATCCTTGGCCGAGCGCCGGCGCAACTCGACGACGCCGCGATCGCCGCGATGGTCAAGGGGCGCGTCATCCTCGTCACCGGCGCGGGCGGCAGCATCGGCCTCGAGCTCAGTCGTCAGGTCGCGGCGCATGGCCCGGCCCGGCTCCTCCTGCTCGACCAGTGTGAGGTGCTCCTCTACCAGGCGGAGCAGGACCTCATCGCTGCCGGCCATGGAGCCGTCATCACGCCGCTCGTCGGCGACGTCACGGACGTCGCCCGGATGACGGCCGTCTTCACGGCATATCGCCCGAGCCTCGTCCTGCACGCCGCGGCGCATAAGCACGTCCCGATGATGGAAGCCCAGCCGGGCGAAGCCCTGAAGAACAACGTCGAGGGCACCTGGGTCGTCGCCCATCTCGCCGCCGAGCACGGCGCGGAGAAGTTCGTCCTCATCTCCTCGGACAAGGCGGTCAATCCCACCAACGTCATGGGTGCCAGCAAGCGGCTCGCCGAGCTCATGCTCCGCTCGCTCCAGGCCCGACCCGGCGTCCGCACGAGCTTCATGGCGGTGCGCTTCGGCAACGTGCTCGGATCGTCCGGCTCGGTCATCCCCATCTTCCGTCGGCAGATCTCCGCCGGCGGCCCGGTCACGGTCACGCATCCGGACGTGAAACGCTATTTCATGACGATTCCCGAGGCGGTCGGACTCGTCCTCCAGAGCGCGACGCTCGGGCAAGGAGGAGACATCCTCGTCCTCGAGATGGGCGAGCCGCTCAAGATCATCGACGTCGCCCGGCAGCTCATCGAACTCAGCGGCCTGCGTCCGGACGTCGACATCGAGATCCGGATCATCGGCTTGCGCCCCGGCGAGAAGCTCGTCGAGGAGCTCCAGTGCGAAGGCGAGCAGTTCCGGCCGACGACGCACCCGCGGGTCTTCCGTTTCGTGGTCGCCGGCGAGACTTCCCTCCCGCCCGAAGCCTTGCGCGCGCAGGTGACCGACCTCCTTCGCCTGGAACCGGGCGTCTGCAAGCAGGGCATCCGCCGGCTCGTCCCCGAATACGTCCCGTACGCGGAGTAGTTTTTTCGCTTCGGGCTTCACAGGCGGGGGCGCCTCCGACAGGCTTCGGCCATGGCTCGCGCGCTTTCCTCCGCACCTCAGGTCGGCATCATCATGGGTTCCCAGTCCGACTGGGAGACGATGGTCAACGCCGCCGACACGCTCAAGAAACTCGGCGTCGCCTTCGAAGCCGAAGTCGTCAGCGCGCACCGCACCCCGCTGAAGCTCAAGGATTACGCCCTGGCGGCCCGCCGTCGCGGCCTGAAGGTCATCATCGCCGGTGCCGGTGGTGCCGCCCACTTGCCCGGTATGGTCGCCGCGATGACCTCTCTCCCCGTCATGGGAGTCCCCGTGCAGTCCAAGTCCCTCGACGGCATCGACTCGCTCCTCTCCATCGTCCAGATGCCGGCCGGCATCCCCGTGCATACGTTCGCGATCGGCCGCGCCGGCGCGATCAACGCCGCCCTCGGCGCCGCCGCGGTGCTCGCCCTTTCCGACGCCAAGCTGGCCAAGAAACTCGACGGCTACCGCGCCGCGCAGACCAAGGCCGTGCTCGATAACCCGATCCCCGGTCGCAAGGGCAAGAAGCGCTGAGCCATGGAGCGCCCCCTGCAGCCCGGCGGAACGATCGGTATCCTCGGCGGCGGCCAGCTCGGCCGCATGTCAGCCATCGCCGCCCGCCGCCTCGGTTATAAGGTACGCACGTTCGATCCGTCCGCTGGCGCCTGCGCCGCGGCGATCGCCGATGAGCATGTCACTGCCGACTGGAGCGACACCGCCGCGCTCACGCGTTTCGCGCA
>CALPIW020000063.1 GCA_943323725.2 Polynucleobacter meluiroseus
AAGCCTCCGGCCTGAAGCCCCCGCTGACGATCCGCGTCCAGGACCTGCTCCGCAACCGCGTGACGCAGAACAACGAGGCCTTCCGCAGCGCCATCAAGGATGAGGACTACGACGGTCGTTACCGCGGCGTCTTCCCGATCAAGGTCAACCAGCTCCGCGAAGTCGTCGAAGAGATCCTCGACGCCGGCGAAGAATATGACTTCGGCCTCGAAGCCGGTTCGAAGCCCGAGCTGATCATCGCCCTCGCGCTCCTCGAGAACCGCAAGGCTCTGCTCATCTGCAACGGCTACAAGGACGAGGAATATATCGAGCTCGCCCTGATGGGCCGCCGCCTCGGCAAGCAGACCATCATCGTCGTCGAACAGCTCTCCGAGATCGACGCCATCATCCGCATCGCCCGCCGCATGGGCGTGCAGCCCCACATCGGCCTCCGCGTCAAGCTCACCACCGCCGGCGAAGGCAAGTGGGCCGACAGCACCGGGGAGAACGCCAAGTTCGGCCTCACGGCCTCCGAGATCGTCGAGGTCGCCCAGCGTCTCGCCAAGGCGAAGATGAAGGATTCCCTCCGCCTCGTCCACTTCCACATCGGCTCCCAGGTCCCGAACATCGGCACGATCAAGAAGGCCGTGGTCGAAGCGACCCGCTTCTACTGCGAACTGAAGCGCATGGGCTTCCCGATGGGTCTCCTCGACGTCGGCGGCGGCCTGGGCATCGACTACGACGGCAGCCGCTCGGCCTACGAGTCTTCCATGAACTACAGCATGGAAGTCTACGCCCGTGACGTCGTGGCCAACATTAAGCAGATCTGCGAAGAGAGCAAAGTGGAGCTCCCGGACATCGTCTCCGAGTCCGGCCGCGCCCTCGTCGCCCCTCACTCGATCCTGATCTTCGAAGCCGTCGACCGCATCACCCGCGACGAAGGCAAGGTCGAAGCCCCCAAGGGCAAGACCCACCAGCTGATCCGCGAACTCGACGCCATCCGGAAGAACAAGCGTAAGTTCGATCCGCTGGAGCGCTACCACGACGCCAAGGAAAAGCGCGAAGAGGCCCATGCCCGTTTCAGCCTCGGTAACCTGCGTCTCGAAGAACGCGCCGCGGCCGACCGTCTGTTCTGGGACATCTGCCGTCAGATCCGCGAAGACCTCAAGGACTCGGCCGACGTGCCGGACGAACTCGCCCGCCTCGACTCGATGCTGGCCGAGCAATACGTCTGCAACTTCTCGGTCTTCCAGTCCCTGCTCGATCACTGGGCCCTCGACCAGCTCTTCCCGATCGCCCCGATCCACCGCCTCAACGAGCGCCCGACGGTCCAGGCGACGCTCGTCGACATCACCTGCGACTCCGACGGCAAGGTCGACGACTTCATCGACCTCGAAGACGTCCGCAAGACCCTCGCCCTCCACCCGTTCAAGGAAGGCCAGCCCTACTACATCGGCGCCTTCATGGTCGGCGCCTACCAGGACATCATGGGTGACCTCCATAACCTCTTCGGCCGCGTGAACGAAGCCCACGTCTTCCTCGAAGACGACGAGGCCGACGGCTTCTACATCGAAGAGAGCATCCCGGGCTACTCTGTCGAACGCATCCTCGGCATGATCCAGTACAACGCCGAAGACCTCTGCCGCATGCTCAAACGCCAGGTGGACCGCGCCACGAAGGCTGACTCCGTCCGTCCCCGCGAAGGCGTGGCGATGGTCGACCTCTACGAACGTCTCATCCGCGGCCGCACTTACCTGATCCCGCACCGCGAAGAAGCGAAAGCGAAGAAGGCCTCCAAGAAGAAGTAAGCGCGACCACGAGGTAGGGGCGCCACGGCGTGGCGTCCTTTATTTCCCCGTGTCAACTTGCCCACGTGCCAGCGTGCCAGCTGAACGCTTAGGCCAAGATCAGCTTCAACCTCTTGAGCTCGTCCAGGGTCAGCGGCGGCGCCTCCCGGAGGTTCTCATACGATTCGACGTGCGCCAACCAAGCCCAGTGGTCGCCGCAGTCCATGCGCTCCATGAAACGGAGGCGTAGGGTCGCGATGGCGCCCTTGAGCATGAAGAGGCCTTCGCCGACGTGCTCGATCTTCTCGCCCAACTGGGCGATCTTGTCGGTGGAGTGACCGGACTTCTTGCCGAGCAGCTTGATGTGGTTGGCCTGATCCTTGGCCATGTAGTTGAGGAGGCCGATCGGATTGGCCTCCAGGTTCGCCAAGGTCTTGGTGTCTTTGTACACGCCGATGATGAAACGCTTCGGCTTCATCGCGATCGGGGTGACGTAGCTGCAGATGTTCAGATTGCCCTTACCGTCGGCCGTCGTCGCGAGACTGTAGATCGGACCGTCGACACGGTTCCAAGGTTTGACGCGGATGCCAGGCATAAAGGATTGGTAATAGGATGCTAAGTTATGTCGTTTGTTCCCTGTTTTTACTTTCGCGTCAATCACCGCTCTGCTAAATAGAATCCATGTCCGACCTTCCAGGGTCAGCATCATAGCCTATCATCCATGAATACCATCGTCTCGCTTCATGGCTTTACAGGAGAAAGTGCTGATTTTGACCTAGTTCGTGAGTTTCTTCCCGCCCACGCACGTCTCAACGCCCCCGACCTGCCCGGACACGGCTCGCGTCGTCATCAGCGAGACCTCCGCGACTATTCCGTCGAGGCGCACCTCGCGCTGATCTCCGAAGCGGCCACATCCCCGCAGATCACGCTCATGGGTTATTCGCTCGGCGGCCGGCTCGCGCTGCACTGGGCCCTCGCGCATCCGGAACGGATCGCCCGCCTCATCCTGATCGGCGCCAGCCCAGGCTTGGCGACCCCCGCCGAACGCGAAGAGCGACGTCTCGGTGATGCGACCCTCGCCGACTTCATCCGCACGCGCGGGCTGGAAGCGTTCTTCAAATACTGGCACAACCAGACTTTCTTCCAGCCGCTGCTCCGCCTGCCGGAGGAACGACTACGCCCGATCCTGGAACGACGCCACCGCAACGACCCCGAAGGCCTGGCGCTCAGCCTCGACAACGTCGGCACGGGCACCCTGCCCTCCCTCTGGCCTCGCCTCAAGGAACTCCGCTGTCCGGTCGACCTGGTGACAGGCGAGCATGACGAAAAATTCACCCGGCTCGCCCGCGAGATGGGCGTGCACCTCCCGAAGGCCCGCCTCAGCGTGCTCGAAGGCGCGGGCCACGCCGTCCACCTCGAAAGGCCGGGCGACGTGGCGATGCTCCTCGGTTAAGGCTCAGCTGAAGACGCCGATCTGCGGCTTGGCACGATTGCCGATTTCCATCGGACGACCGGCCGGCGTCATGATCTCGGTCTGCACCGGGAGGCCGGCGGCATGGGCGATCGTCGCGTGCAGGCTACCCGGCGAGACGCCGTCCGCGGCCGGCGCATAGCCCTTGGCGTCGCTGGCTCCATGGACGTAGCCACGACGGACGCCACCGCCGGCGAGGACGGTCGAGAAGACGAGCGGATGGTGACCGCGGCCGCCGCCTTCGAAGGAGGGCTTGCGGCCGAACTCGGTCGCGACCACGACGAGCGTGGATTCAAGGAGGCCCTTGGCCTCGAGATCCTGGATGAGGGTGGCGAACACGCGGTCGAAATCGCCACCGACATCCTCCATGCGATCATCCAAGGTGGCGTGCATGTCCCAGCCACCATGGGCGACTTCGACGAAGCGCACGCCGTTCTCGACGAGACGTCGGGCGAGCAGGCAGCCTTGGCCGAACTTGCCCTTGCCATAGCGCGCCCGCGTGGCGGCCGGCTCAGCGGACAGGTCAAATGCCTTGAGGTCCGTGCTCTTCATGAGCTGGAAGGTGGTCTCGTAGAATTCGTTGTAAGCCTTGACGTTCTCATCCGCGGCCTTGCCGCCGAAGCCGGCGTCAAGCTGCGCCAGCAAGGCGGCCCGCTTGCCCACGACGGCCTCGCTGACCGGGCTCTTGGTATCCAGCAAGCCGTCATCGGGGTTGAGGATCGGGAGCGGCGAATAGGCCGCCGGGAACCAGCCGTTACCATGGTTGGACGAACGATTGACGGCCACGGAGGACGGCAGGGTCTTATGGCTGGAACCGAGGAAGTGCTGAGCCCAGGCGCCGAGCGTGGGGTGCTGCACGCTGCCGCGCTGCTCGAAACCGGTACGCATGAGGTAGGCCGCAGAGGCGTGCACGCCGACCTTGGCGGTCATGGAACGGATGACGGTGATCTTGTCGCTGACCTTGGCGGTCTCGGGCAGGAAGGACGTCAGCTGCATGTCACCCTTGGCGGAGACGATCTCGCCGGGACCCTTGCTCGGCCCGGTCTTGGGATCGAAGGTGTCGATGTGGGACATGCCCCCGTTGAGCTGCAGGAAGATCACGTGCTTGGCCTTGCCGAAGCCCGCGAGGCCGGCGTTCGGCGCTTTGACCGCGCTCTTCTGCTCGGCGGCCGAAGCCAGCCGCGCGAAGGCCGGCAGGACGCTCAGGCCGAAGGCGACCTTGGCGCACTTCTCCAGGAAGCGACGGCGGTCCTCAGGGTTGCGGAGCAGGTCAGCGGAGATGGGGAGGTTCATCGGATGAAGAGGAATTCGCGGGTGTTGGCCAGGACCCAGGCGAGATCGGTCAGGGCGAGACCGCCCTCGAGCGAAGCCTTGGCGGCGGTGAGCTCGGTCGGCGTCGGCCGGCGGGCGAGGAAGGAAAGGTAGAGCGAGCGCACCTGGGCTTCCGGCGTCTTGACCGCTTCGGCCGCCATGACGGCTTCGGCGCGTGTGTCCGAGACCAGGCGACCGACGGCACCGTTCATCATCTGAAGGACCTGCGGGACGCTGCCGTCATTGGTCGCCGAGTCCGCGAGCAGGCGGTCACCCTGCCCCCACAGGCGCAGGAAGTGGGTCTCCGCCGAAGGCTGCGGGAGTTCGCTGGCGCGGGCCAGGAGCAACGAGAACCGGCTGACGGGCTTGTCCCCTTCATAACCGTTGGCCAAGCCCATGGTCGAACCGCCGGAGGCTTTCTTGCCGCCGGCCTTACCGGAACCGGCGAAGGCCTTCTTGGTCCGGTCGATGGCGTTGCGGACTTCCGCCATGGTCACCTTGCCGGCAGGCAGGGCCATGACCTTGATATCATCGCCGCGTCGCAGGAGCACGTTGTCGGCATAGGTGCCGACGGCGGTCACGACGAGGCTGTCCCAGGCCTGCTCGGCGGTCAACCGACGGACGATCGGGCCGTTGAAGAGATACTTGGCCTTGCCGAGATCGGGCGTCGGGCTGGCGGAGGCTTGGTACGTCTTGGAATTATAGATCACGCGCTGGACCTCGCGGAGGTCGAACTTCGCGGCCTTCATGACGAAGGTCAGGTGCGCGAGGAGCTCCGGACTGCTGGCTTGCGTCAGGTCATCGATGTCATTGACGGGCTCGATCACGCCGAGGCCGAAGGCCTTCTTCCACACGCGATTGGCGATGTTCGTCGCGAAACGCGGATTCTGTGCGCTGGTCAGCCAGCGGGCGAACTCGTCGCGGAGCTGGGCGGGGTTCTTGGTGCTGACGTTATAGGCCGGCAGGGACTTGTCGGCCTTGGACCACGCGATCAGCGACGGCGCCACGGGGTCGCCCGGCTTGCCATCCTTATATTTGTAATCCTTGGGCAACGTCAGCGACTGTTTGCCGCCGTCGTTGAGGCGGAAGGCGTTCATCTCGGCGATCTTCCGGACGGACGCCTTGTTGACGGCGCTGTCAGCCTTGGCGACACGGTTGATCTCCCGCAGGACGCCCTCGTCCTTGCCGTCGGTCGCGCCGAAGAAGGCGGCCATCTGATAGAAATCCTTCTGGGTCCAGTCCGCCAACGGGTGATCGTGGCACTGGGCGCACGCCATGTTCGTGCCGAGGAACGTGGTCATGAGGTTCGAGACGCCGTCGAGCGGCATCTCGGCGTCGAAGAGCATGAAGCCGGTGGCGCCGTTATCGCAGAGACGTCCGTCCGCGGTGACCATCTCGAAGACCATCTTGTCCCAGGGGGTGTTGGCCGCGAGCCGCGCCTTGAGCCAGTCCTCGAAGGTGAACGCCGGAATGCCCTTGCCGAAAGTATCCTTCACCCGGAGGAGGTCGGCCATCCAGTTGAACATCTGCATGGAGTAGCCCGGCGAGAAGACCAGCTCATCGATCAGCTTGGCGCGCTTGTCGGGCGCGGCGCTGGTCAGGAAGGCGTCGGCTTCCTTGGCGGTCGGGATCCGGCCGACGGCGTCGAGGTAGAGGCGACGCAGGAATTCTTCGTCGGTGGCCGGGGCGTTGAGCGTCTGTTGGTTGGCGGCCAACGTCGCGACGACGAGCTTGTCGACGTCCGCCGCGGCCGAGGCGATGATTTCCCGGCTGAAGCTGTTCGTGCGGCTTCGATCCAGGCACTGCTTGGCGAAGACGACGTCTTCCGGCACGAGGATGTCCGTCTTGAAATGGAAGGTGCGCCCGTCACGGGTCTGGATGGTGATGAACTCACCGGAGAGACCGCAGAATTGGGCTTCGACCTTGCGGCCTTCCTTGTCCGTCCAGGTATGCCAGATAGCCGACCGGTCGGCGATGGCGGCGACCGGACGGGTCGCGACCGGGGCGGCCTTGATCACGGCCTCGGCCTTCTTGGCCGTCTTCTTGTCCGCGGCGTCAGCCCAGGGGGCCCAGACGAAGCAACTGACCAAGACCAATCGGGAAAAGAGCGTCATGGTGGGGTATCTAAGGATTAAACCCCAGGGGCTGAGGGATGGTTTCATCTTATACAAAGATAAAGGCTTCCCCCGTGTCAGCGACCATGAAATCCTTACCCGACCGACCCGCGATGAACCCCCTACCCTACCTGCGTCCCCCGGGGGCCAAGCTCCGACCCCGCCTGAAGGCCTGCCGGGTGCTGGGCATCGACCTCGGGACGACCAATTCCTCGGTGGCTGAGATCCGCTGGTCACCAGAAGCCCCCGAGGTCATCGCACCCGCGATCTGCCTGGAAGTAGCCCAGCCGACCCTCAGCGGCGACTTCACCTCGGTGCTGGTGCCTTCCGTCGTCAGCCAGCTGGCCGACCGCCAACTGGTCGGCGAGGGCGCCCGCCGCTGTCTCTCCCGTTCGGTCGAACTCGGGCTCCGTCCTTTCGTGACCTACCTCGCCGAGGCGAAGAACGAGATGGGCATCGGCCGCACGTACCCGCAGGCCAAGGCCGGCTGCCGCAGCCCGGCCGAGGTCTCGGGCCAGGTCCTCCGCTTCCTCCGCGATCAGACCCCTGAGTCCGTCGCCCGCACGGTGGTCACGGTGCCCGCCTCCTTTCAGATCTCCCAACGTGAGGACACGCTGCTGGCCGCCGACCTGGCGGGCCTGCGCCTCGGCCATGGCGACCTGCTCGATGAACCGCTCGCGGCGTTCCTCGACTTCCTCGCCCGCCAAGGCCCGGCGATCCTCGACGGGGTGGCCGACGAGACGGAGACGATGATCGTCGATTTCGGCGGCGGTACTTGCGACGTGGCGATCTTCACGCTCCGGCGCCTGCCCGATGGCACGCTGAGCGTGAGCCCGCGCGCGGTGTCGCGCTACCACCGCCTCGGCGGCGCCGATATCGACCGAGCCATCGTGCACCAGGTGCTCATCCCCGAACTGGCCCGCCAGAACCGCATCCCACCCGAAGACTGGGAATACGAAGTCCGCAAGGAACAGCTCGAACCCCAGCTGCTGGCCACGGCCGAACAGCTGAAGGTCGGCCTCTGCGAACTGCTCTGCCATCGTCAGGCTCACGGCGC
>CALPIW020000064.1 GCA_943323725.2 Polynucleobacter meluiroseus
ATCGATGCCGTGCGAGAACATGTTCAGCGCGACGGTGACGATGTCGAGGTTGCCCGTGCGCTCGCCGTTGCCGAAGAGCGTGCCTTCGACGCGATCCGCGCCGGCCATCAGGCCGAGCTCGGTGGCGGCGACGCCGGTGCCGCGGTCGTTGTGCGTGTGCAGGGAGACGATGGCCATCTCGCGGTTGCTGAGATGACGGCAGAACCACTCGATCTGGTCGGCGTGGGTGTTCGGCGTGCCGGCTTCGACGGTCAGCGGCAGGTTCAGGATGATCTTACGCTTGCGCGAAGCGCCCCAGGCCTTGGCGACCGCTTCGCAGACCTCGAGGGCGTATTCCGGCTCGGTGAGCACGAAGGTCTCCGGGCTGAATTCCAGCTGCCAATGCGTGTCCGGCAGGGCGTCGGTGAGCTCACGGATGAGCTTCGTGCCGTTGACCGCCATCTCGAGGACCTGAGTTTTGGAGAGATTGAAGACGATCTCACGCTGGGCCGGGTTGGTCGGCGTGTAGAGGTGGACGATCGCGCGATGGGCGCCCTTGAGGGAATCGATCGTGCGGCGGATGAGGTGTTCGCGGGCTTGGACGAGGACCTGCACCGAGACGTCTTCGGGGATGAGCTGTTTTTCGATGAGCTCGCGCGTGAAGGCGAACTCGGTGTCCGAGGCGGACGGGAAGCCGATCTCGATCTCCTTGAAGCCGATACGGCAGAGGGTCTGGAAGAGCTCGTGCTTCTCCGCCACGTTCATCGGGATCGCCAGGGCCTGGTTGCCGTCGCGGAGGTCGACCGAGCACCAGCGGGGCGCCTGCTCGATACGCTCGTCCGGCCAGCGGCGGTCGGTGAGGCGGACGGTCTCGAAGGGGCGGTATTTCTGCCGGGGGGATTCCATGGCGGGCGAAGTTCGGATGGTGGGAAGGGAGGGAAGGGCTGGCGAGCGTGGGTTTGGGCTCCTAAAAGCAAAAAACCCACCCGGAAGTCCGGGTGGGTTTTTTCGCAAAGGTGCGAGACCCGGACTTAGGCGTCAGGCTTGGTCTTCGGAAGCTTGGTCACGCGCTTCAGGTCCTTGACCGTACCGCGCTTCTTGAGCAGTTCCACGCGCTCGAAGCGCTTGAGGACGTTACGCTTCGCTCCGGAGGAGGAGGCGCTGGACTTGAAACTGTTGTGCTGGGTCATGGCCGTAAGGTGGGTGGAAGTTTGGAGAAAAGGGGTGGATGGGGCGGGGGCAAGGGGAAAAGCGGTCAAAATACCGACTTTGCCCCTTTCTCCGCCGGTTTCGCCCCTCAGGCGTGCTTCAGCATCCCCTTCACCACGTGGCCTTCGACGTCGGTCAGGCGGAACTGGCGGCCCTGATAGCGGAAGAGGAGCCCCTCGTGGTTGATCCCGAAGAGGTGCATCAGGGTGGCCTGCATGTCGTGGACATGGACCCGGTCCTTGACGATGTTCCAGCCGAAGTCGTCGGTCGCCCCGTGGACGTAACCCGGCTTCACGCCGCCGCCGGCGAGCCACCAGGAGTAGGCGCGTCCGAAATGGTCGCGGCCCTTGAAGCCCTTGCCCTGCTGGTTCTGGGCGAACGGCGTGCGGCCGAATTCGCCGCCCCAGACGACGAGGGTGTCGTCGAGGAGCCCGCGCTGCTTGAGGTCCTTGACCAGCGCCGCGCTGGCCTGGTCGGTGTCGAGGCACTGCTGGGCGAGTTGACCGGTGGTAAGGTTGTTATGCTGATCCCAGCCGGCGTGCATGAGCTGCGTGAAGCGCACGCCCCGTTCGGCGAGACGGCGGGCGATGAGGCAGTTGTTGGCGAAGGTGCCGGGCTTGAGGACGTCGGGACCGTACATCTCCAGCACCGACTTGGGCTCGTTCTTGAAGTCGAGCAGGTCGGGCACCGAGGCCTGCATGCGGAAGGCCATCTCGTATTGCGAGATGCGCGTGTCGATCGCCGGGTCGCCGGCTTCGCCGAGGTGGGCGCGGTTGAGCGCCTGCATGTCGTCGAGCATCGTGCGACGCGCGTCGCGGCTGACGCCGGCGGGGTTGTTGACGAAAGGCACCGGGTCGCCGACGCCGCGGAAGCGCACGCCCTGGTGCTTGCCGGGCAGGAAGCCGTTGGACCAGTAGTGTTCGAAGAAGAGCTGGCCGCAGGTCTTGGCGGCGTCGGAGGACGTCATCACGACGTACGCCGGCAGGTCTTCGTTCATCGAGCCGAGGCCGTAGGAGAGCCAGGCGCCCATCGAAGGACGACCGGGGATCTGCGAGCCGGTCATGAAGAACGTCACGCCGGGCGCGTGGTTGACCGCCTCGGTGTTCATCGAGCGGACGACGCAGAGCTCGTCGGCGATCGCGCCGGTGTACGGCAGCATCTCGCTCATCTCGATGCCGCTGGAGCCCCATTTCTTGAAGGGCTTGATGGCGCCGACGCACGGGAACTTCGCGTAGCCGCTCGACATCGTGGAGAGGCGGGTGTCGCCGCGCACGCTGGCGGGGATGTCCTCGCCGGCCATCTTGGCGAGCAGGGGCTTATGGTCGAAGAGGTCGACGTGCGAAGGGCCGCCGCCCTGCCAGAGGCAGATCATGCGCTTGGCCTTGGGCGCGAAGTGCGGGAGTCCGGGCAGCGCGCCGACGGGATTGGGCGCGGCCTTGAGGTCGCGGGCGAGGAGCGAGGCGAGGGCGACCGAGCCGATGCCCTGGACGCCGGCGCTGAGGAAGCTGCGGCGCGTCAGGCGCTCGCGCCATTCGGAAGGAGAGAGTTCGAAGTCCATGGGGTTCAGTCGCGGGTGACGGCGGCGTCGAGGTTGTAGAGGGCGAGGCAGGTCGCGGTGAGCGCGGCGTGCTCGGTGGCGGGGATCGCGGCGTCGCGTTGGCTTTCGCCGATGGCGAGGAGCGCGTCGGCGGCCTTGGCGTCGGCGGCGTAGACCGCGCGCTGGTTGGCGAGCATCTTGGTGAGCAATCCGGGTTCGGCGCCGGCCGGGGAGCGGCCGAGCACGAGGGCGAAGGCGCGGGCGAGGCGGGCCTCATCGGTCGGCTGTTCCTTCGTCACGCGCTGGGCGAGCACGCGCGCGGCTTCGACCCAGGTGGGGTCGTTGAGCATCGTGAGCGCGTGCAGGGGCGAGGACGTGACCGCCGTGCGCACGCGGCAGGTCTGGCGCGCGGAGCTGTCGAACATGTTCACCGGCGCGATGGTGCGACGCCAGAAGGTGTAGAGCGAACGACGGTAGAGATCCGCGCCCTTGGACTGTGGGTAGGTGAAGTCGCGCTCCTTGGTGATCGCGAGGCTCTCCCACGGGCTGTCGGGCAGGTAAGGGTAGACCGGTGCGCCGCCGAGCTTGGGCGTAAGCAGGCCGCTCGCGCTGAGGGCGACGTCGCGGAGGATCAGCGAAGGCAGGCGGAGGCGCGGGGCGTGGGCGAGCAGGCGGTTCTCGGGGTCCTTCTGGAGGTGCTCCTTGGTCACGCGGCTGGACTGGCGGTAGGTCTTGCTCGTCACGATGAGGCGCTGGAGGGCCTTGGTCTTCCAGCCGGATTCGCGGAACTCGACCGAGAGCCAGTCGAGCAGTTCCTGGTGCGTCGGGCGGTCGCTCTGCACGCCGAGGTCTTCGGAGGTGCGCACGATGCCGAAGCCGAAGAAGTGCTGCCACTGGCGGTTGACCTGCACGCGGGCGGTCAGCGGGTGTTCGGGTCGGAACAGCCACTGCGCGAGGCCGAGACGATTCTTCGGGGCGTCCTTCGGCAAAGGCGGCAGGAAGCCCGGCGCGTCGAAGGTGACCTTCTCCTTCTTCGAGAGGTAGGCACCGCGATCGAGGATGTGGGTGTCGCGGCGCTGTTCGTCGCTCATCACCATCACGCGGGGCAGGATGTCGCCCCGGTAGCCGTCGAGAAGCTGCTTCGCGCGGTCGAGCTGCTTCAGCGCGGGGATCTTCTTCCGGTCTTCGGCGAAGACGTTCTTGTTATAATGCTCGCGGAGTTTCTTCGTCTCGGCGGCGGTGCGCTTCTTGTCCGGGGCGAGCAGGGCCGCGAGTTCCTTGGGCAGCATGCCCTGGTCCTTCGTCGGTTTCGCCAGCCAGGCTTCGAAGGCCTTGGTCTGGTGGGCGGACAAATTCTTGTTCAGCGCGTCGAAGTCGGCCTGGAGTTTCGCGAGCTCGGCGGCCTGTTCGGGCGAAGGGGCTTCGACGACGGCGCCGTCGAGACGGAAGCGGCTGCGGCCGCCTTTCTGCGTGGGGCCGGCGCTCGGGGTGCCGCGTTCCTGCACCTGGTTGAAGGCGTCGAGCCACTGGTAATAGTCCTTCTGCGCGATCGGGTCATACTTATGGTCGTGGCACTGCGCGCACGCGACCGTCAGGCCGAGCCAGGTGGTCGTCGTGCTCTCGACGCGGTCGAAGAGGCTCACGAACCTCTGTTCTTCGGCGATGTTGCCGCCTTCGCCGTTGAGGATGTGGTTCCGGTTGAAGGCCGTAGCGATCTTCTCCTCGAGTCCGGCGCCTGGGAGCAGGTCGCCGGCGAGCATCTCGGTGCTGAGGCGGTCGAACGGCTTGTCGGCGTTGAGGTTCTTCACCAGCCAGTCGCGCCAGACCCACTGGAACGTGTCGCCGTCCTGCTGGAACCCGTTGCTGTCCGCGTAACGCGAAGCATCGAGCCAGGGGAGGGCCATGCGTTCGCCGTAGTGCGGCGAGGCCAGCAGGCGGTCGACCTGCTTCTCATAAGCGTCCGGGCTTTGGTCGGAGAGGAAGGCGGCGGTCTCTTCGGGCGTCGGCGGCAGACCGGTCAGGTCGAGCGAGACACGGCGGAGCAACGTGGCTTTCGGGGCCTCGGGCGAAAGGGTGAGGCCGGCCTGGGCGAGTTTCTCGGCCACGAAGGCGTCGACGGGATGCTTCTCGCCGTTGGCCGGCAGGGCGGAACGGACCGGGGTCACGAACGCCCAGTGCTGTTTGTACTCCGCACCTTCGGCGATCCAGCGCTTGAGGATTTCCTTCTGCGCGGCGGTCAGGGTGCGGTGCGAATCCGGCGGCGGCATCACCTCGTCGGAGTCGGTCGAGACGAGCCGCTTGATGAGCTCGCTCGCCTCGGCGTCGCCGGGGACGAAGGCTTTCTTCTCCAGCGCGGCTTCGCGGACGTCGAGGCGCAGCTTGGCCTTGCGCTTGTTGCCGTCGGGGCCGTGGCAGTAGAAGCAGTTCTCGGACAGGATCGGACGGACGTCCTCGTTGTAGTCCACCTTCGCGCCGAAGGCGGGCAGGGCGGCGAGGAGCGCGGCGAGGATGGGGCTGATCCGGGGCATGGGGAGATTTTAACAGGTGAAGCCCGACCGAGGAATGGTCGGGGCCGATGGGCAGGTTGTAGAATACTACCAACCGTCGGCGGGGGTTAGCTTACAGACAGCCCGCCCCGCGGCAGGTTGCAACCCGTAGCTCCGAATCGGGGTCGACGACGGGGTTTGGGGTTGCTGGCAAGGCCGAGGCGGGTGTCATTCTGACCCGTGCGTCTGCTCGACCGCTACATCCTCGCCGAATGGGCCAAGGTCTTCGCCTTGGCCTTGCTGAGTTTCGTGGGCCTGATGCTGCTTTCGGACGGATATAACCGCATCCCCGAGTTCTTGGCCCTCGGTGCGGGTTGGGGCACCATCATCGCTTACCTGTTGCTCGGGCTGGTCCGGAATCTCTCCCTGCTGATCCCGATTTCCCTCCTGATTTCGGTCATCTTCGTCCTGGCGACCATGAACCGGAACCAGGAGATCGCCGCCGCCCGCGCCGCCGGCATCGGGATGGGCCGCCTGACCGCCCCGCTCTGGGCCGTGGGTGGCCTCCTCGCCGGCTTGCTGGCGCTCCTTAACGCCGTGCTCGTGCCCGACGCCTTGGAGACCATGAACGCCCTCCAAGAGGAAGCCCAGTTCGCCGCGCTCAAGGCCAAGGGCGGCAACGCCATCCCTCGCGGCCAGGCCTCTTCGGTCTCCTTCGAGAACTCCAAGGCCCGCCGGCTCTGGCTCATCTCCAACCTCGGCCTCAGCACCGGTCAGGCCTTCGAGGTCGTCGTGCACGCTTTCGATGCGAACCAGCGTGAGGTCCGCCGCATCTCCGCCCGCTTCGCCGAGTTCCGCAAGACCCCGCAGGGTTGGAGCTGGACCTTCCGTGAAGGCCGCGACCTCCGCTTTGATCCGGCCACCGGCTCCCTGATGGCCCAGCCGCGCTTCCAGGAGCTGACGCCGGACTTCAACGACGATCCCGAGGTGATGTTTTATTCCACGAAGGAGCCGGCCAAGCTGTCGCTCCGCGAGGTCTCCCGCTTCGTCGACCAAGCCGGCTTCAATCCTGGCGGTCCCAACGCCGCCTACGCGATGCGCTACCACGCGATCATGTCGACGCCCGTCATCTGCCTCATCGTCATCGCCGTCGCCATCCCGTTCTCGGTGGTGCCCGGCCGCATCAGCCCGATGGTGGGCGTCGCCAAGACCTTCGGCCTTTTCCTCGGCTTCTACTTCCTCACTTCGTTCTGCGCCGCCTTCGGCGAGAGCGGCGCCTTGCCTCCGATGGTGGCGGCGTGGATCCCGGCCACGCTCGTCGCGTGCTGGGCTTTCCCGAAGCTGAAGTCCGTCAATTGATCCATGCTTAGAGCTATTCGTATCCGCCCCGGACGTCCCGTGCGCGCCCTCCGGGGACATCCCTGGGCCTTCCTCGGCGAAGTCGAATTCGTCGGCGAGCCGCCGGTCGACGGCGACTGCGTCGAACTGACCGACCTCAAAGGCCGCTGCCTCGGCGCCGGCCTCTGGAACGGCAAGTCCCAGATCGCCTGGCGTCGCTACTCGCGCCGCCCGATCACCCTCGACGGCCCGCTGCTCGAAGAACTCGTCACCGCTTCGGTCAACCGCCGCGCCGGCAAGCCGGTGTGCCGCCTGATCTGGTCCGAGGCCGACAGCCTCCCGGGCCTCGTCGTCGACCGTTACAACGACCTCATCACGATCCAGGCCCTGACCTGCGGCATCGACCGCCGTCTGGCCACGATCATCGACGTCCTGCAGCGCCTGCTGAAGCCGCGCGAGATCGTCCTGCGCAACGACGCCGCGACGCGTAAGCTCGAAGGCCTGCGTCAGGAGATCCGCACGGTCTCGGGCAAGCCGCTCGAACCCGCTTGGATGGAAGTCGGCGGCGTACAGGTGCTCATCGACCTCATGGGCGGCCAGAAGACCGGCACCTACCTCGACCAGCTCGACCAGCATCAGCACGTCGCGAAGCTCGCCCAGGGCCGCCGCGTGCTCGACGCTTTCTGTAATCAGGGCGGCTTCGGCCTCGCCTGCGCCAAGGCTGGCGCGACCAGCGTGCTCGGCCTCGATCAGTCCGAGGACGCGATCACCGCCGCCCGTTCGGCCGCCGAGCGCAACGGTCTCAGCGCCTCGTTCGAAGTCGCCAACGTCTTCGACTGGTTCACCGAACACCGCGAAGCCTCCTTCGACCTCATCATCCTCGATCCGCCGCCCTTCGCCCGCAGCAAGGACGCCGTCGACGGCGCCCTCCGTGGTTACAAGGAGCTCAACCTCCGCGCGCTCCGCTTGCTCGCCCCGGGCGGTATCCTGGCGACCTATTCCTGTTCGCACCGCGTCTCCGAAGAGATGTACCTCGAGGTCATCGAGGACGCCGCGTCGGACGCCCGTCGCGAGGCCGTGATCCTGGAGCGCACGTC
>CALPIW020000065.1 GCA_943323725.2 Polynucleobacter meluiroseus
GAAGGCCTGCGGGCCGAAGGAGAGCCGTTCTATTTCGTGCATAGCTACCGCGTCGTCGAGACCGACCCCTCCCTGGTCTGGTGCGAGACCGACTATGCTGGCCGGTTCGTGAGCGGTGTCCGGCGGGGTCGGGTCTTCGCGACCCAGTTCCACCCGGAGAAAAGTCAGGTCAAAGGCTTGCAACTGTACCGCAATTTCCTGACCTTGTCCGTCCGCTGAAGGGTATTGCGACTCTCGGCGGACCCTATCCCCGCCATGAGCTCTAAAACCGCCTCTCTCAAACTGGACGACAAGGAAATCGTCCTCCCCATCGTCGTCGGCACCGAAGGCGAACGCGGGGTCGATGTCCGCAAGCTGCGTGACGACACCGGCTACATCACTTTCGACGACGGCTACGCCAACACCGGCGCCTGCGAGTCCAAGGTCACCTTCATCGACGGCGAGAAGGGGATCCTGCGCTACCGCGGCTACGGTATCGAAGAGCTCGCCGAGAAGTCCAACTTCATCGAGACGGCCTACCTGCTGATCTACGGCGAACTGCCTACGGCCGCCCAGCTGGACTCCTTCAAGGCCCGCATCCTCGACAACTCGCAGATCCACGAAGGCTTGCGCATCGCCCTCAGCGGCTTCCCCGGCAACGCCCACCCGATGGCCGTGCTCTCCGCCACGCTGAACACCCTCGGTTGCTACTACCCTGAGCTCGGCACCAACGAGCGCACGCATGACTTGGCCAAGTTCGACGCCACCGCCGCCGTCCTGATCTCCAAGGTCCGCACCCTCGCCGCGCTCGCCCACCGTTCCAAGGAAGGCCAGCCGCCCGTGTATCCGAAGCCGGGTCATGATTACTGCTCCAACTTCCTGCACCTGCTCTTCTCGCAGCCTAACGTCGATTACGCCGTGCACCCGGAGATCGCCCGCGCGCTCGACCTGATCCTCCTCCTGCACGCCGACCACGAGCAGAACTGCTCCACGTCCACCGTGCGCATGGTCGCCTCCGGCGGCGCCAACCTCTTCCCGTCCGTCTCCGCCGGCGTCTGCGCCCTCTGGGGCCCGCTGCACGGCGGCGCCAACCAGGCCGTCATCGAGATGCTCGAGGAGATCCACGCTTCCGGCGACGACGGCTCGCGCTTCATCGCCGACGCCAAGGACAAGACCAAGAGCGTCCGCCTCATGGGCTTCGGTCACCGCGTGTACAAGAACTACGACCCGCGCGCCAAGATCATCAAGGCCCAGTGCGACAAGGTCCTCAAGGTCCTCGGCATCAACGACCCGCTCCTGGCCATCGCCATGCGCCTCGAAGAAGCCGCGCTCAACGACCCGTACTTCAAGCAGCGCAACCTCTACCCGAACGTCGACTTCTACTCGGGCATCATCCTCAAGGCCATCGGCATCCCGACGGAGATGTTCACCGTCATCTTCGCCATCGGCCGCATGCCCGGCTGGATCTCGCACTGGAAGGAAATCGCCGAGACCCCGAAGCAGAAGATCCATCGCCCGCGCCAGATCTACGTCGGTCACACCGAGCGCAAGTATTCGCCGATTGCCCTGCGCAGCTGAGCGACCTGACAGTCTCGGGCATCGTAAAACGGGGCGTAAGCCCCTTTTTACTTTTATTTCACTAATTTTACGGGTTTGTTCGCTCTGATTATGGCTCTTGAGGCGTCGGCGCGCTCCCCTCATCCCTCGGCCGGTGATTCAGGGTCAATTCCGTTTCATTCCCTCTTTCAGTCCTGTTTTCTGCCCTCAGGCATTTAGAGGTTTTAAAAGTCACGTTTTTACTTAGGAATTCTGTAGGTTTTAACCAAAACACCATGTACAAAACAAAAACGTCCGTAGCTTGGTCTTTATTGCTGCTTTTATTTCTCTCGGCTCAGGTTTCTGGTGAAACAAAGAAATCCGTCGTCCTTCAGGCCCGTGACGCCAGGAGCGCAAACGGCATGGGGCGTGGCAGTTCGTCGGCGTACGCTGGGATTTTTATCTCGGGAATGATCGATAAGAATAGTTTCATCGATTTCGACCTGAAGGTTGAGCCTGGCAAGTATCGCTTGGTCGTGAGCATAGTCCCTCAGGGTGGCGGATATCTCATCGCCAAGGTCGATGATGGTCCGTCTGTCCGCCGACTCATCCCTAAGTCTACAGTCTATTCCTCCAAGCCTAAGGAATTTCGCTTCGATGAGATCGAAATTGCCAAGGACGCCTCCAGGCTCCGCTTTACCGGTGAAAATATCGCCCAGCCCGGAATCGGATATTTCTATGAGGTCGAGTTGGTCTATGTCTCGCCCTTGCCGACGGGTCCTCAGGCAAAGTCGCCTTTGCAGGTGTTGGCAGAGAAGGAGAAAGCCCTGAAGCAGGCTAAGGCCGCCAAAGAGGCGCAGGAGTTGCGTGATAATCTAAAGGGAACAACTTGGACTTTTTGTTATAATCATGACTTCGAAGGATCCAATTCGACGTTGGTCTTCGGCACCGATGGCAACCTGAGTTTCATGGGAGGAGCGAACCATGCTTTCAAGGTCGTCGACGCCCGTACGATCGACATATTCTATGGTACGAGCTATACTTATAACTCGAGTTTCGGACCTAGTTCGGTCGTTGCCTTTTCGCGTCTCCGATTTGCGGATGATATGGGGAGCTTCAAGTCGGATCTAGCCGAAGGTATTCATCAGCCTCGTTCCGGACGCCTGCTTCAGGCGCTTGGTGCTAGGTCTCCTGTCCGTAAGGCGCCAGTTCCTGACGGTTCCGCTAAGTGAGTCGATTGTAAGTCCGCAAAGGGGGAGGGCCGAACGTTTCCGTTCGGCCCTCCGTCTTTTGAGCCATACACTATAAGCCGGATTCTGTCCTTGGGCGGCTCTCGCCGATCCCCTGCGCGTTCATTTCTCTGACCTTGCGGACCCGCCTTGCGGCGGTGCGACAACCCGGGACCTTGGTGGGCGACCTCGGACGGTCCCTGTTCGTCTTGCACCGGATTGGGTTTACCTTGCCTCGTCGGTTACCCTTCGAGCGGTGGGCTCTTACCCCACCTTTTCACCCTTACCTCGTTCCTTGCGGAGGAGGCGGTATCTTCTCTGTGGCACTATCCGTCACGTCTTGCGACGTGCCCCGACTTGCGGCGGGAATCCTGCCCTGTGGTGTCCGGACTTTCCTCACGGATTGCTCCGTGCGAACGCACATGTATGACTGTCCAGATAACATAGCGTCCGCCAGGCCCGCAGGGAAGGGCAAAATCCGCGACTTCGACCTTGGAAAGCCCTTCCGGCGGATTTGATTAGGGGTGCCCCATGCGAATCCTCCTCCTTGCCCTGCTTTCGATCATGACCGCCCACGCCGCCGAACCCATCAAAGTCGCCTGTGTCGGCGACAGCATCACCCAGGGCTCCGGCGCCAAGCCCGGCCAGTCCTACCCGTCCCAATTGCAGGCATTGCTCGGCGAGGGCTATCAGGTCGGCAACTTCGGCGTCAGCGGCCGCACGCTCCTGAAGCAGGGCGACTTCCCTTATTGGAAGGAAAAGAAATACCAGGCGGCCCTCGCGATGGAACCGGCGATCGTGATCATCATGCTCGGCACCAACGACACCAAGCCGCAGAACTGGAAGTTCGAGGCGGAGTTCGCCGCCGATTACCGCGAGCTCGTGAAGTCTTTCCAGTCGCTCAAGTCCAAGCCGAAGGTGTTCGTCTGCCGTCCCGTGCCGGTCCCCGGCAAGGGCAACTACGGCATCAACGAAGAGAACGTCCAGAAGGAGATCCCGCGCGTCGACGCGCTGGCCAGGGAACTCGGTTGCGGCGTGATCGACATGCATGCGGCGCTCGCGAAGTTCCCGGAGATGCTGCCGGATCGCGTACATCCGAATACCGCGGGCGCCGGCGAGATGGCCAAGGCGGCCGCGAAGGCCATCACCGGAAAGTAAGCCTCAGCGCGTCGCCGGCGTCGTCCCGACGATCCTGCCCAGGACTTCCTGGGCCGCCGCGCGCAGCTGCTGCCAGCGATGCGAAGGGTGGGCCGGGCCGTGCGCAATGAGCTGCAAGGTGCTCCGCCATTCGAGGACCGCGCGTTCCAGATCACCTTGACCGGGGCCCTGGCCGTCGGCGTCGACCGGCGGGATCTTGCCGTGCAGGGCGAAGCCTTTGAGCGACTCGGCGCAGCCTTCGCCGAAGCCGACCGGCAGGCCTTCCCGCAGGTAGCCTTCGGCGGTAAGAGACTTATAAGTCAGGCGGCAGCAGGCCCCGAGGCGGCTGGAATTACGGCCCGCGGAGGCCACGCGTTCGCCGGCCCGCAGTTCGGCGAGATCCCAGGCGAGGGCGTGGGCGTCGTAAGCCTGATCCTCGAGCGCTGCCGCGACGGCGAGGCCTTCGCCGTGTTGGAAGAGCGAGGCGACGTGGCCGCGGTCGGTCGGTCGGCCGGCGGCGTCGATGAGGCCGAGCTTCTTCCAGAGCCGGCCGGCGCGCGCGGTGTGCAGCGTGCCGCCGCCGAGGACTTCGCGCAGGTTGATGTCCTGCTTGGCGACAGAGCGGCGCGGCGGATTGATGAGCGGATGGTTGTCGGCGTCGGGCCAGACCCGTACGTCGGCGCGGGAGTAATCTAGTTTCACTTGCACGCTGTCGCGACCGAGGAAGAGGCCGCCGTAGGCGACGCCCCCTTGGGTGAGCAGCGGGAGCAAGGGTAGGATCTCTTTTTCCAGAAGTTCCAGTTTCCAGGTACGCGGCCGGCTGCGGCCGTTCTCCTGCTTGCGCAGCGCCTTGAGCAGCCAGTCCGCCGGCGTGAGCTGTGAGGCGCCGGTCTCCTTGGGGAAATGCGCCAGCGTGATGGTGCGTCCGTAGCGGATCTCATCACCCGTCTCGAGTTTACAGGGCGTCCCGTAGGCCAAAGCGCGCAGGGAGTCGGGCTTGGACAGCGCCGGATACCAGGCCTCCTTCACGTAGATGAGGGCCTGTGATAGCGGGACCAGGTGCGTCGGACGTTCGCGTTGCCAGGTGCCGTTGCGGCCGAGGATCTCGTGGATCTGCCGGGTCGCGCCGGCGACCGGCTCAGGCACGTCGCTCGGGGCGGAGTCATCGTCCAGGCGTTCCAGCGCGAGGTCGATCGGCTCACGGGTGAAGAGGGAGGCGGCGAGCGATTGGGCGGCGGCCTTGGGATCTCCGGCGCGGCGCATCACCGACAGGAACGCCGGCCAGTCGAGCGACTCGCTCCGCTTGAGCTGCAGCGGCTTGGCTTCGCCGAGGCGCGGGCTGTCGCCCGTCCAGAGGGCGAAGCCGCGGTCGTCGAGGCCCCGTCGGCCGGCACGGCCGAACATCTGCAGGAGTTCGTCCGGGCGGATTTCCCGTTCCGCGTGATCGGCCGCGTAACGCCGGTCGGTCACCAGCACCGAACGGAGCGAGAAGTTGATGCCCGAGGCCAGTCCGGTCGTGGCCACGACCACGCTCAACTTGCCCGCCTTGGCCCAAGGTTCGATGAGTTCGGTCCGCTGTTCGAAGGTCAGTCCGCTGTGATGGAGTCCGACCCCTTGGCGGAGCAGTCGATTGAGGTCATCGCCCGCGAGGCTGCGCTGGCTGGGAGAGAGTTGCGGGCCATTGCCCAAGGGCAGGCCGGCCGCGATGTCCCGGGCGATCTGCTCGGCGGCGCGGCGACGGGGGGCGAAGACCAGGATCGGGCCCAGGTCGGCGAGGACGGCCCGGATGACCGCGCGGGCGACATGGCCTTTGATGCCGGTGGGCTCGCGGGTCTCCAGGGCGTCGAGGGAGATCTCCTCGAGCGGGATCGGGCGGGTGTGCTCCTCGATCAGGGTGACCTTGCGACCCCGGCTGCGGAGCCATTCGGCCACGGCCTTGGGGTTGGAGACGCTACCGCTGAGGAGCAGGAGCTGGGTCGAGGGTGGGGCGATGGCCAGGACGGTCTCGTAGGCCGCGCCGCGGCGGGCGTCGGCCAGCATCTGGTACTCATCGACCACCAGCAGGTCCGGGTGGCGGCCTTCCAGGAAGCGATGACGCTGGGTCTCGAGGGTCGCCACGATGACCGGGGCGCCCAGGTTGGCGCTGACGTCCCCGGTCGCGATGCCCACGTCCCAGCCGAGGGCGAGCCATTCGGCCCGCTTGTCATTGGCCAGGGCCCGGGTCGGCACCGTGTAGACCGCCTGGCCGCGGTGGCCGCCGCGGATGAGCAGTTCGAACACGTAGGTCTTGCCGGCGCCCGTCGGGGCTTGGATGACGACGTCCTCGCCTTGCCGCAGGGCACGGAGGGCGTCCTGCTGCCAGAGGTCGGGGAGGGTGAGCCGAGAGTCCGCCATGGCGAGTTTCCATCAAACGGCGGTCGGGCGGAGAAGCAAGCCGAGGGGGTTTGCGGTTGCGGGTTTTCGGACCCCCGTGCTACGACTCTCGTCGCATGGCCATCAGCAACGACCTCGCCCGCGGGCTTAAGAAAGTCGACAAGGACCTCGACTTCATGATGACGTGTTTCGTCGAGGTGCTCGAGCAGCTCGACCACAAGGATCTCGCCGGCACCTTGCCGTGGATGGGCAAGCGCAAGCTGCGCGGCGTGCAGCTCTTCTCCTACCGCGGCGTCCAGGCCTATTCGATCGCCTTCCAGCTCCTGAACATGGTCGAGGAGAACGCCTCGGCCCAGTCCAAGCGTCTCCGTGAAGACAAGCATGGCCTCGCCTCCGATCCGGGTTCGTGGGGCCGTGCGCTCCGCGCCCTCGTCGACGCCGGCCTGACCGACAAGCAGATCGCCAAGCGCCTCAACCGCATGCGCGTCGAGCCCGTCCTCACCGCGCACCCGACCGAAGCCAAGCGCGCCACCGTCCTCGAGATCCACCGCGAGATCTACAAGCTGCTTGTCCGTCGCGAGAACAACATGTGGACCGCCGCCGAGCAGCGCGCGATCCGCGAGGAGATCAAGGTCGCGCTCGAGCGTCTCTGGCGTACCGGTGAGTTCTACCACCAGAAGCCCGACGTCCAGTCGGAGCTCCGGAACATCAATTACTTCCTCTCCAAGGTCTTCCCCGACGCCGTGGTCAGCATGGACCTCCGCCTGCGTCAGGCCTGGGAAGAAGCGGGCTTCGACCCCGCCCGCGTGGAGCACCCGGATTCGCTGCCCCAGATCGTCCTCGGCACCTGGGTCGGCGGCGACCGCGACGGCCACCCGCTCGTCACGGCCGAAGTCACCACCCGCGCCCTCAATCTCTTCCGTTCGACCGCCATCGCCATCTGCAACGAGCGGCTCGAGACCCTCGGCCAGCGCCTGTCCCTCGGAGATCATCTCCAGTCGCCGCCCCCCGTCTTCATCCGTCAGGTCGAGAAGCACGCCGCCGCCCATGGCGAAGCCGGCGAGGCCGCGCTCAAGCGTAACGTCGGCGAGACCTGGCGTCAGTACGTCAACCTCATCCACCTTCGCCTGCCGAATCCGGTCGGCGCGCTCGGCCAAGGCCAGCATCGCACCCCTGAAGGCGTCATCGCGGACCTCCTGTTCCTGCGCGAGACCCTGATCGAAGTCGGCGCCGGTCGCATCGCCCGGGCTGAACTCGACCCGCTGCTGCGTTTCCTGCGCACCTTCGGTTTCCACATGGCGGTCCTGGATATCCGCCAGAACAGCGCCTTCCACGACAAGGCCATCGGCCAGCTC
>CALPIW020000066.1 GCA_943323725.2 Polynucleobacter meluiroseus
GCGAAGCAGGCCCTCGAGATGGGCCTCGTCAACACGGTCGTCCCTTACGAGCAGCTCGACACCGAGGGCGTGAAGTGGGCGCAGGAGATCCTGACCAAGAGCCCGCTCGCCATCCGCTGCCTGAAGTCGGCCTTCAACGCCGAACTCGACGGCCAGGCCGGCATCCAGGAACTTTCCGGCAACGCCACCCTGCTCTATTATCTTTCGGAAGAGGGCGACGAAGGTCGCGCCGCTTGGAACGAGAAACGCGCTCCGAACTTCCGGAAATTCCCGTGGCTCCCGTAAACCCGGTCCGCGTCACCGAACGCGCCCAGAAGCTCGCCACGGAAATCCTCCGTCCAGGTGACATCGCCGTGGACGGTACCGCCGGCAAAGGCCGCGATACCGCCTGCCTCGCCCAAGCCGTCGGGCCCTCGGGCCATGTCCACGCCTTCGACATCCAACCGGAGGCCGTCACCTCGACCCGCAACCTCCTCGAGGTCGCCGGCCTGCTGGACCGCGTCTCCGTCCACCTACGCAGCCATGCCGAACTCGCGGCGGTGCTCACGCCCGCCCAGCAAGGCAAGGTCGGCGTCGCGATCTTCAACCTGGGCTACCTGCCCGGGGGCAATCCCGACATCATCACCCGCCCCGACTCCACGCAAGTGGCGCTCGACGCCGCCTACGCCGCACTTCGCCCCGGTGGCCGATTGATCTGCGTGGCCTACACGGGACACCCCGGTGGCCCCGAGGAATCGGACGTCGTGCTGAAGTTCGCCGAAGCCCATGCCGCCGCCGGCCTGCACGTCGAGAAGATCGGTTATTACCCGACCCCAGGTAAGCCCTGGATCCTCGTGGTGAATAAGCCCGGGGCTTGAATCGTCTCGTGCTCGGCTGAGGCGTTGAGCTCAGGGGATCGATCCTAGACCGGCAGACTTGTCGAGTAGGTTCTTCATGCTTGGCTGAAGGCATGAAACCGACATTTGACCTGTGGTCACAAAAGGACTACATTGATCGCATGAACAAGTCCGCCCTCGTCCGTGCCCGCATCGAACCTACGCTCAAGCGTAAGGCTGAGAAGGTCCTCGCCGAGCTCGGCTTGAACGCCTCGGACGCGATCCATCTGCTCTATCGCCAGGTGGCCCTGCACCAAGCCCTGCCCTTCCCGCTGCACACGCCGAACGCCGCCACCGCCCAAGCCCTCCATTCCGCCCGGAAGAGCCAGGGCACGCGTCGTTATCGCAATAAGGAAGAACTCTTCAAAGACCTCGGTCTGTGATCAGGATCTCCTCCGGGAAACGCTTCCGGAAAGACGTGGAGATGATGCGGCGGCGGGGTAAGGATCTCCGTAAGCTTCGTCGTTGGCTGGAATTGTTGCTCAACGGCGACCCCCTGCCCTCGACCTACCGTGACCACCCCCTGAGAGGAACGTTTCAGGATGCCCGGGACTCCCATCTGGAACCCGACTGGCTGGTCATCTACGTCCGTGACCCCAAGACCGACGAAATCCGACTGATCCGGACCGGCACCCATCAGGACTTGTTCGAATAGTACCCCTTTCGGCTCCCTTACTTGCCTTCCCGCCTGTTAGGAATACCCAAGGGACATGAGCGCCCCGCGCAAAGTCATCCTGACCGGAGCCACGGGACTGGTCGGCAAAGCCGTCGCCCGTCAGCTCGCCGCGCTCGGCTACGAGGTCGTCCCCTTCCGCTCACGCCACGATGGGGCCGGCGGCATGAACCATCTGACCGGTCATATCGACCGCGACGCGCTTGAAGGCGCCTTCGCGGTGATCCATCTCGCCGGCGAACCCATCTCGCAACGCTGGTCCGCCGCCGCCAAGGAGCGCATCCTGACCAGCCGCCGTGACGGCACCCGCCTCCTCGCCGAAACCTTGGCCGGACTTAAAACTAAGCCCGAACTCTTCCTCTCGATGTCCGGCGTCGGCCGTTACGGTATCCGTCGTACCGAGACGCTCACGGAAGCCTCCACCGTCTCCACGGAAGGTTTTCTCGGCGAAGTCTCCGCCGCCTGGGAACAGGCGACCGAACCCGCCCGCGCGGCCGGCATCCGGACGACTTGGCTCCGGACCGGGGTCGTGCTCGCGGCGTCGAGCGGTGCCCTGCGCCTGATGTTGCCGGCCTTCCGCTGCGGACTGGGCGGCCCCATCGGACACGGACGCCAGCAGATGAGCTGGATCCGGCTCGGCGACCTGGTCCGCCTGATCGCCTGGTGCCTGGAGCAGCCCACCCTCCCGCCGGCCCTCAACGCCGTCGCTCCGGAGCCCTGCTCGCAGGCCGACTTCGCCCGCGCCCTCGGCAAGGTCCTCCACCGCCCGGCCTTCCTCCCCGCCCCCGCCTGGGCCGTCCGCCTGCTCTTCGGCCAGATGGGCGACGAGACCGTCCTCGGCGACCTACGCGTGACCCCCGCCGCCGCCTTGGCCGCGGGTTTCCGCTTCGAGACGGCCGACCTGCCCGCGGCCCTCGCGCGGGCGCTCGGTGAATGATTTGAGATTGAAGGAGGCGACGCCGACGAGGATTGTGCCCGTCATGGTCCGCGCTGCTTTCGTCCTCTCTTTCCTCCTGCTCGTCGGCTGCGAAGACGGCTCGCGGGCCGACTCCCGCACCCTCGACGTCGACGACCCGGAATTCCGTCAGGGCCAGACGTTTCACAAGCAAGGCGAAGTCCGTAAGGCCCTCGAGTGCTTCCTCAAGGTCATCGACAACCGTAAGGGCGCCGCGGAATCCCACCTCGAGGCGGGCCGCATGTACCTCGAACTCCAGGATCCGCTGCCGGCGATCTACCACTTCAACCAGTACATCCGGATGAAGCCGACGTCCGAGCAGTCGAACATCGTCCGTCAGATGGTGAAGACCGCCGAGAAGCAGTTCATGCAGCAGCTGCCGGGGCGACCGATGGAACCCGACGCCCTCGGCGGCGCCGACCTCAACGCCCGCCTGCGTTCGCTGCAACTCGAGAACGAGAAGCTCAAGCGCGAGCTCGCCGACGCGAATCGTAACCACAAGGGGCTCACGCTTCCGGCCAAGACGACCGGCCCGGCCGCCGACAAACCCGCGCCCGCCGCCGACGGCACGCCGGGGCGCTTCCGCCAGTACACCATCGCGAAGGGCGACAGCCTCTCGAGCATCGCGCGCAAGACCTACGGCGATGCCGGCCCCACGCGCATCTCGGCCATCTTCAACGCCAACCGTGACAAGATGACCTCGGTGAACAACCTGCCGAAGATCGGGACGGTCATCCTCCTGCCGGAATAAACCATGCGCCTGACCCGCATCCGGGCGGCCGATTTCCGTAACCTCACCTTCGCCGACGTCGTCACCGACGCGCCGCGCGTCTTCCTGCTCGGCGACAACGGCCAGGGGAAGACCAACCTCCTCGAGGCTGCCGCCCTGGTGTCCTCGTTCCGCTCCTTCCGCACGACGGATATCTCGCCGCTGGTCCGCGCCGGCTGCACCGAGGCCCGCCTCCGGCTGGACGTCCGCCTCTCGCCGACCGAGCACTCCGAGATCGAACTCCGCCTGGCCAAAGGTTCCCGCAAGGCCCTGCTCAACGGCACGCCCGTCGCCTCGGTCGCCCAGCACCTCGGTCAGTTCCCGACCATCGTCTTTTGCTCCGACGACCTCCGCCTCGTGCGCGGTTCGCCTTCCAACCGCCGACGCTGGCTTGACGCCGCGATCGGCGGCACCGATGCGTCGTACCTGACGGCCGTGCGCGATTACGGCCGCGCGCTCGAAGGGCGTAACGCCTTGCTCAAGGCCGACGTCCGTTCCGACGAAGAACTGCGCGCTTTCGAGAAAGCCATGCTCGCGCCCGCGCAGTTGCTCGCCGCCACCCGGGCGCGCGTGCTGCCCGAACTCGCCACGACGCTCCGCGAGACCTGCGCCCGCGCCGGCTTCCCCGACAAAGGCGCCGACCTCCGTTACGCTCCCGACGTCACCGCCGAACAGCTTTCGGAAGTCTGGGCGAAGACTCGCCCCGCCGATCTCGCGACGGGCACGACCCTCCGCGGCCCGCAGCGGGATGACTTCTCGATGATCTTCGGCGGCCAAGACGCCGCCGACTATGCCTCCGAAGGTCAGCAGCGGCTCCTGGTCCTCGCCCTCTGCCTCGCCCGCCTGCAACGCGACACCGCCCGTGCCCCGACCCCACCCGTCATCCTGGCCGACGATGTCCTGGGCGAATTGGACGACACCCGCCGGCGGGCCTTCTGGGACGAAGTCGGGGAAAAGCATCAGGTTATCGCCACCGGCACGGTTCCCCCGCCTTCCGGCGAATGGCTGACCTACCGGGTCAGCGGGGGCAGCTACCTGCAGGCCTGATTTTGGCGTTGTTTTATGGGGAAACGACCCCTTGGATAGGCCCCATGTCGGACTTCCTTCTCTACGCCTCCGTGGTGGCCCTCTTCCTCGTCTGCATCCTCGTGGTCCTCGTGATCCTGATGCAGCGCCCCAGCGCCAACGCCGGCATGGGTGCCGCCCTCGGCGGTGGTGCCGCGGAAACCGTCTTCGGCGGCGAATCCGCCAACGTCCTCTCCAAGATGACGACCACCCTCACGGTCATCCTCTTCGTCCTCAGCTTCGGCCTCTACTTGGGCTTCGTCGCCCGCGAAAAGCCGTCCGTCAAGGCCCTCGATGCCGCCGCTACCGCCGCCCCGGCTGCTCCCGCCGCCGCTGCTGCTGCCGCTCCGGCCGCCCCCGCCCCTGTCGCTGCTCCGGTCGCCAAGCCCCAGTCCACGCCGACCCCGGCCGCCTCGACTCCGGTCAAGCCCGCCGCTCCGGCTCCGGCCAAGTAAGCCGCAGTGAAGCCCGGACTGCTCAGCCTGACCGTCCGCTGGGTAGCCTGCCTCATCGCGCTCGGCGCCCTCGCCCAGCCTAACACCGTCAGCGGCTTCCGTAAGCTGACTCAAGAGGACTCGGCGAAATTCCTGGGCGACTTCCGCAACTCACGACTCAGCGGCGACCTTTGCCTGCGTTTCGAGATCACCCACAAGCCCCGTCGCGGCGAAGCCTCGGTGCCCGTACCCGGCACGCTCTGGGCCAGCTCGGTCGCCGGTGGCCAGTTGCTCCGCGGGGAAATCAAGGACGCCCAAGGCCGCCCTGCTCTCTCGTTCATCGCCTTTAAGTCGGCGACCGAACGCCGCGTCTGGGTTTCGCTCAAAGGCGCCCCGGCCAAAGAACTCGATGACCGCGCTCCGCTCGTGCCGCTTGCCGAAGGGCTGCTGATCTCACCGTTCGACCTGCAGATGCCTTTCACCCATTGGCCTCAGGCGACCTACCTCACGACCGAGCGTCGCCGTCGTCCCGTGAACGTCTACGAAGCGACGAACCAAGCCGGACGTGAACCCGCCAAGGTGACCTTCTCGATCGATAGCGTCTACGGCGTGCTCGTCCAGGCGATCTGCCAGGACGCCCGCGGTGAACCGACCCGCCAGATGCAGGTCGAGGAATTCTCCAAGGTCGGCGAACAGTGGATGCTGGCCGAATGCAGCGTGCGCGACGAAGCCAGCCGCGACACCGACCTCCTCCGGATCACCGAGGCCGCCCTCGACGCGAAGTTCGCACCGGAGACCTTCGAGCCGGCGACCCTGACCCGCCCGGCCGCCCAACCTACGCACTTCCAGAAACTGTGAAGACCCCCGTCACCGCCACCCAGGTCGCGCGCTTCTGCGACCTGCTCACCAACGGCAAGAACATCGCCGACTTCGAAGGCTCGCGTAACGGCCTCCAGCACAAGGGTACGCGCCCGGTCCGCAAGGTCGGCGCGGCCGTCGACGCCGGCGCTGAAGTCTTCGCCGAAGCCGCCCGCCGGGGCGTGGACTTCCTGATCGTCCACCACGGCATGTACTGGCGTCCGGTCTCGCCCGAACGCGAGGTCCGTGCCCTCCGCAAGGCCGCGCTGAAGAAGACCGGCCTCTCCCTTTACTCCAGCCACCTGCCGCTCGACGCGCATCCGGCCATCGGCAACAACGCGCTCATCGCCCAGGACCTCGGCCTCCAGGTCGTCGACTGGTTCGTAGATTACGAAGGCCTGCCGATCGCCTGCATCTGCCGCGGCATCTCGCGCAGTAAGCTGAGTAAACGCCTCAAGGCCTCCTATCCGCAGACCTACAAGGGCATCGAGTTCGGCTCCGCCCAGCCGAAGAAGATCGCCATCCTCAGCGGCAGCGGCCGCAGCGCCCTCGAGCATCTCAAGGCCGAAGGCTGCGACACGCTCATCACCGGCGAGCTGCGCGAAGAACATTTCAACGAGGCCCACGAACAAGGCTGGAACCTCTATCCCTGCGGGCACTACGCGACCGAGACCTGGGGCGTGAAGGCCCTCGCCGCCGCGGTGGCCGCGGAGTTCGGCGTGAAGTGGGAGTTCATCCCCACGGGTAATCCGCTCTGATGATTCGCGGACGGCTAGCCCCGACGCCCACCGGCTACCTGCACGTCGGCCACGCCCGCACTTTCGCCCTCGCCGCCGCCCGCGCCTCGGCCGGCACCCTGCTCTACCGCACCGAAGACCTCGACGCCGGCCGGTGTCGTCCGGAGTTCGCGGCAGCGGCCATCGAGGACCTAAGGTGGCTCGGACTGAAGTGGACGGAAGGACCCGACGTCGGTGGCCCGCATGCGCCTTACGTGCAGTCGCAACGCCTCCCTTGGTTCCGCGACGTCTGGTCGCAACTCCAGGCGACCGGTGCGATCTATCCGTGCGACAAGTCCCGCAAGGACGTCGAACGCAGCCTCACCGCCCCGCACGCCGAAGACGACGCCGAGCCGATCTTCCCGCCGGCCCTGCGCGCGCCCTTAGGAGCCGGTCGAGAGGCCCGTGAACCTGGTTCGACCAACTGGCGCTTCCGCGTCCCTGACGGCGAGACCATCGCGTTCGCCGATGCGCTCCAAGGCCCGCAGGCGTTCGTCGCCGGACGTGACTTCGGCGACTTCCTGGTCTGGCGGAAGGACGGCTTCCCCGCCTACGAACTCGCCGTCGTCGCCGATGACCACGCCATGGGCATCACCGAAGTCGTCCGCGGCGCCGACCTCCTCCTTTCGACAGCCAGGCAGCTGCTGCTCTATCGCGCCCTCGGCTGGACGGCCCCGACCTGGGCGCACGCGCCCTTGATCGTCGACGCCGACGGCAAGCGACTCGCCAAACGTACCGCCGGACTCTCGATCCGGGAGCTGCGCCAAAAAGGCAAGACGCCGGAGGAAGTCCTCACGGCGCCTTTGGACCAGCTGCTTAGCTGACCAGCAGGAACGTCACTTGGCCGCAGGCGCCGTGGAAGGCGCCTCGGCAGACACAAGCTTTTCACGGAAGGCCTTGAAAGAGCGGGTCATCGCCTCGTCGCCGGCCGCGAGCTTGATCGCATCGTCCACATGCTTCAGGGCCTGCTCCTTGGCCGCAGGGTCGATCATCGCTAGGATACGGGCCTTGTTAAAGGACAGGACCGCGCGGCGCGTGCCGGTGACATCGGCGAAGATCTCCTCGAGAGCGGCTTCGGCGGCCTTGAAATCCTTCGCGGCGATGGCTTCGTTGATCTTCTGTCCAAGC